>JBGSQV010000004.1:0-15428 GCA_041737855.1 Minisyncoccia bacterium
CATCAACTAGTTCAGATGAACTCGTCATATTTGTGGTATCAATTTTTGAATTAGCATCATAAGAAATATAAGTATCGATAGTCGTAGACACTTGTGGTACTGTTTCTATTTTTTTATTTTTAAATAAAAGATATGATCCAAAAATTGCAGCACCAATAAAAATTATTCCTCCGAGAACTAGGATTGTTTTTGAGAAAAATGTACCAGCTGCTTTTTTGTAAATATTTTCTTGCTCCCTTTTTTCTTTTTCTGCTAGAGCAATCTTTATGACAGATGTTTCATTATTTCTAATCGCATCTGCCATATCGGAAGTATAAGTTCTTAGAACTTTTATATTTTTATCTTTTGGTTGTGTTGTATTTTCTTCCATACATTTTTTATTTACATTTTACTCACTGATCACTATTGATGTGACTAAACTTTTGGTTTAAAGAAATCTCCGTTAGCTTCTTTTATTGAGAAACTTAATCTTCCTTTTTCATCTACCTTAAGTATTTTTACTGGAACCTTGTCTCCTTCTTTAAGAATATCAGAAATTTTCTCAACACGGAATGGAGCGATCTCAGATACGTGGACAAGACCTTCTGTGTCATGACCGATACGTACGAAAGCACCAAAGTCCATAATCTTTACTACTACACCTTCAGCGGTGTCTCCGGGTTTGTATTCATGAGTCATCCCCTCAATAATTTTTACAGCTTTTCCTGCCCCACCATTTTTACCTGTTACGAATACTGTACCATCTTCTTCAATTGTTATTTCAGTTCCAGTTTCTTCACGGATAGCATTTATATTTTTTCCTCCAGGACCGATGACCATTCCGATCTGATCTTTTTTAATTTTTACAGTTAAAATTTCTGGAGCGTTTGGTGAAATATTTGCACGTGGTGTAGATATTTCTTTTGTGATAGTTTCAAGGATTTGAAGACGAGCATTTTTTGCGCGAACAAGAGCTTCTTTGAGTATTGGAATCTGAACTCCATCTACTTTTACATCAAGTTGAATCGCTGTAATTCCATCTTTAGTTCCTGCAACTTTGAAGTCCATATCACCATAGTGATCTTCTGGACCTTGAATGTCCGATAGAAGTACATATTTATTTATGTCCTTTTCATCTGCCATAAGTCCTACTGAAATTCCGGCAACTGGAGTTTTGATTGGCACACCTCCATCCATAAGAGCAATAGTTGCTGCACATATAGATGCTTGAGAAGTAGAACCATTTGATGCTGTTGATTCTGATACTACGCGAATAGTGTAAGGGAAATTTATTTTATTTGGAATGACTGGAGTAAGAGCTTTCTCTGCTAAAAATCCATGACCCATCTCTCTTCTATTTATTCCTCCGACGCGTCCTGTCTCTCCTCCTGAGTATGGAGGGAAGTTGTAGTGATGCATGAAACGTTTCTTTGATTCTGATTCCATACCTTGGACTGTGAGCATATCTTCTGGTCCACCAAGAGCAAGAACTGATAATACGTGAGTTTCTCCTCTGTAAAAGATTCCAGAACCGTGTAACACAGGAGATATGCCACCAGCGTGTGCATAAAGCGTTCTGATCTCATCTACTTTTCTTCCATCGGCACGAGTTCCATCAGTTAATGCTTTCTTGTGAAACTCTCCATCTAGGTAACTATGTAAATAATCTTCTGCAATATCTTTTTCTTTCTCTTCTTCTTCAGAATATTTTTCTTCCAGAATATTTTTCCAAATAGTTTCTGCTTCGCTTGTAACTTTTTTACTTTCAGAACTAAATAATCCTTTTTCTAAGATTGGAGCAATTTCTTTTTCAAAAATAGAACTGATATCAGCCGGAATTTCTGGTTTTAGAAATACAAGTTTTTCTTTACCAAGTTCACTTGAAAGTTTCTTTTGGAAATCTTCCCATTTTGAAATCTCACTTGAAGCTAGGTCAAAACATTTACCCATTTCATCTTCAGAGAGTTCAAAGGACATGGCTTCTATCATGTTGATAGTTTTGTCTTTACCGCAAACAAGTAGGTCTAGATCATAGACTGGCTCATCCTCACTTGGAATATAATTGTTTACTTTTATCTCAGTTTCACTTTTTGCTTTACTTATGTGTACTGCTCCGACTGGTCCCTTCCAAGGAATATTGGAAGTACCAAGTGCGATTGATACAGCATTGATTCCTAAAGTTTTTGGATCAGCATCACCGACTGCGATAACTGTCACAATAACTTGAACTGCATTTTTAATATAATGATCAAAAAGTGGACGGATAGTTCTGTCTATCATTCGAGCAGCGAGTATTGCTTGGTCACTTGGGCGACCTTCTCTCTTATTGTATTGTCCTCCTAAAATTTTTCCGGCAGCATAAAACTTTTCTAAGTACTCAACTGTTAAGTTGAAGAATCCTAAATTTTTACTACCATCTTTTGATATGACAGCTGTTGCCATTACAACGGTTCCCTCTGATTTTAAAATCACAGATCCGTTCGCTTGGTTTGCCAAATCACTAAAAATGGCTGTAATTTTTTTACCACCAATTTCTACTTCATATTCTTTGCTTTGCATATTTTTTATTTACCCGACACTAGATCGTAAAATATAGTGTTTAGGGTGAGCTAATCTCCAGACTCTAGTTTTGAAACTTTAAGTATTTGTAGCTTCAACTCTAATTGTCCGGAGGTTAACAAGCTAACTATTAATAATTGCATTATAGCAAAAAACACTCTTTTTTGAAAGAGTGTTTTTTGCTATAAAATTATATTTAGTAAATTAAATATTTGCGATAATTTTTTGATAAATCAAAAAAATCATCAGCTTGTTCTTTTAATTTCATTGAAGTTGATTTTCCAAATGAAACAACTTCTACTTGCACGAGCATCCCTTGAAGATACTCAACCAGTGGAATAAAGTCTCCGTCTCCTGCAACTAAAATGACTGCATCAAGGCGAGGAGCCATCCTCATTGCATCTACAGCGATACCTACATCCCAGTCACCTTTCTTTGCTCCCCCTGAAAAAATTTGTAAATCTTTTGTTCTAGTTTCAATTCCTAGTTTTGTAAGTGCATCAAAAAATCCTTTCTCTGCTCCTCCTTCACTTGTAATAACGTACGCTGTTGCGCGTACAAGTTTGCGCCCTGCTACTGCATCTTTTAAAACAGCACCAAAGTTTACTTTTCTTTTATATAAATTTTTAGCAGAGTGGTATAGATTTGATGTATCTATAAAAACTCCAACTCTCTGCTCTTTGTGTTTTATTATCATAATTTTATTTTCCGCCTCATCTGCGGATCGCCGATGAGGCGATTATTAATATTAAAATTTTATCGACCAATCTCACCTTACTACCAATTAGATTAGCTTTTTTACAGCTAATCTATTATATCATAATAAAAATCCCGACAATGTCGGGATTTTTATTATGCTTTTAGTTTTTTAGTTTCAGATATAAATCTATCTTTGTCTGTGTTCTCAAGATACTTTAAGTGTGTTCTACGATCAGCAACCATCTTTATAAGTCCTCTACGTGAGTGGTTGTCTTTCTTGTGTTCCTTTAAGTGTCCTGCCAATTCATCGATTCTTTTACTTAAAATAGCTATCTGTACTACAGAACTACCAGTATCCTTGTCGTGCAACTGGTTCTTTTTTATGATATTTTGCTTTTTCTTTGTTGTTAACATTATTTGGGTATATTAGCATAAATTGTTAAAAAATGCAATAGCCTTACCAAATAGGCATATATCCCTATTTATTTATGTGCTATAATTATTGTGCGACATTATGGCAACAGAATTAGAACAATTAAAAAGAGAATTTCTTGAACACGTAGAGATTGAGAAAGGAAATAGTCTCAAAACAGTCAATAATTACGATCATTACATTAGTCGTTTTTTTGAATTTGCAAAAATTAGTGATCCGAAAGAAATAACTGATGATAAAATTCGTGAATTCCGATTATTTCTCAATCGCCAGCCTGGAGTAAAGATTCGAGGACAACAAGCTTCTACTCTCAAGAAAAATACTCAGAATTATCATTTGATTGCCCTTCGTTCATTTCTTCGGTACTTAATGAAGAGAAATGTTACTTCCCTATCTCCTGATCGTATTGATTTAGCTAAAATAAAAGAAAGAAGTTTAGATTTAATTTCAACCGATGAATTAAATAGACTTTTAAATGCTCCAAATCAAAATCTAGAAAAGTCTGACGGAGGTGTTTTGACTTCCGGAGTACAGAAATCTTTAAGAGATAAGGCTATTTTAGAGCTATTTTTCTCAACAGGCCTTCGTTTATCTGAGCTTTGCTCTATAGATAGAGATCTAGATTTATCAAAGGATGAATTCTCTATTAGAGGTAAGGGTGAAAAGGTTCGAGTAGTATTCTTATCAGACTCTGCAAAAGATGCAATAAGAGCATATTTAAAAAATCGCAAAGATATGGATGAGCCTTTGTTTATTCAGTATTCTAGAAATGGTGCCAAGGGTAATAGGCTCACTCCCCGCTCAATAGAGAGAATTGTAAAATATTATGCTATAAAAGCAGGTATCTCAAAGAAAGTTACTCCCCACATCATTCGTCACTCATTTGCTACTGACTTACTTTCAAATGGAGCAGATATTCGCTCTGTCCAAATGATGCTCGGTCATGCCAATATTGCTACAACACAAATATATACACATATTACAGATAAACAATTAAGAGATGTACATAAGAAGTTTCATAGTAAATAATTAATAAAAATTATAAAATAAAATCTTCTCGGATTCGCCGACGGGTAATTTTCTACTGAAAATTCCCTCATTGCTCGGCTCGACAGCCTCCGCAGCGGCTCTCTCGAGAAATTTTATTTGATAATTAAAAATCATAAGTAAAAATAGTCTTATCAGAGGGGACGGCGGAGGGCGACGGCCCGAGCATTTAGCAAATTTCTAGCAAGAAATTATGCGGACCCGATGAGAAGAGCTATTTATGCTTATGATTTCTTGCTATAATAAACTTATGAAAATAATTTCTTGGAATACAAATGGATTAAGAGCAACAGCCAAGCAAGGGTATTTTACTCCCCTTTTTGCTTTTAATAATCCCGACATTGTTTGTTTTCAAGAAACTAAAGTTGAGCCAGACCAGCTTGATGATAAAACAAGAAATTTAAAAGGATATAATTCATATTTTTCATATTCAAAACTCAGAAAAGGTTATAGTGGTGTAGCTATTTATTCAAAAACTATTCCAGAGAAAGTTGAATATGGTTTTGGTATCAAGAAATTCGACGATGAAGGACGTACGATCATTGGTTATTATAAGGATTTCGTATTAATAAATTGCTACTTCCCCAACGCTGGTGTGTCCCCAGAAAGATTGGAATACAAATTAGCGTTTTATGATGCTTTTTTAGAATTTATAAACAAATTGAAGAAGAAAGGCAAAAATGTCATTTTCTGTGGTGATGTAAATACAGCTCATGAAGCGATAGACTTAGCTCGCCCAAAAGCCAATGAAGACAGCACGGGGTTCCTCCCTGTAGAGCGTGAATGGATGGATGAGCTTGTGAATAATGGCTGGGTAGATGTATTTCGTAGCATGAATCCAAATAAAGCAGAGGTTTATACATATTGGGATATGAAAACTCGTGCTCGTGACCGCAATGTCGGCTGGCGTATAGACTATTTCTTCACAAATCAATCATTTATGAATAAAATAAAGGGTTTTAAGACTCTTTCGGACTATTTTGGCTCAGATCATTGCCCTATAATGATAGAAGTTAAATTATAAGGTCTAAACAACTATTCCTTGACTTTTAAAATACAATATGGTATAATATACTTAAGATTTTCAATAGTGAAAATTTGATATTTAAAAACATACAATCATGAAGAATTTATTGATTTTTGTACTTTTCTGCTCTACATTATTAGGTTTATCTTCTTGTGAAGATAATAACCAAATTGAAAAAGTAGTAGTAAGTGTGGATGAAAAGTATTACGTTGAAATCAATAAAGATACTTTATTGATTTTAGTTAATGAAGCCAGGACTTCTGGTTACCAATGTGGAGATACATACTATCCACCCGTTGGTGAAGTTGAATGGAACGATAAATTGGAAGAAGCTGCAAGACTTAATTCAAATTATATGTTCCAATTCAAAACCATCGGCCATGTTTGGTCTGATTTTACTAACGGAGGTGATAGAATCACCTCAGTAGGTTATGACTGGTCCGCTTACGGTGAAAACGCCGCATGGGGAAATATGACAGAAACAACAGTTGTACAAGGCTGGTTAAATAGCCCGGGACACTGTAAAAACATGATGAAAGGAGTCTTTAAGTTCATGGGTGTTACCAGAACTGGAGACTATTGGACTCAAGTTTTTGCAAACTAGGTTCCATACTAAAAAAATAAAATGCTCTGCTTTACTGCAGAGTATTTTTTTTATTATACCCCATGCTTTTTATGTAGTTTTTCAACTTCTTTCTCTTCCTTTTTATCTTTTTCTTCTTTTCCTTTTTCCCCTAGTGTTTTTAATTCTTCATCACCAAGCATATCAAGTGATTTTACTAATTTAGTTAAATGCTCTTCTGTATTTTTCTTTGGATCATCAAGTATCTCTTCTAAGAGTGCATGCAAGATCCACCCCATTCTTGGTCCTGGTTTCATGTGTAACGATTCCATTAGATATTTACCATCAATAGCTAGCTGCCCTACGGATATTGGGTCGTGCAGCACCTCTTCTATCATTGCAAAATACTTACGAAGCCTATATGGAGCTTCACTCTTTTTCATCCCTACCCTGTCACATTCACGGATCTCCATAAGCTGCCATATATGATCCTTACCTACTTTTTGCACTATACGACGAACTGCAGAAAGGGATATTTGTTCTGTATCTGAGAAAAACATATGGTTTCTCACAAAAGTCACAACTATATCAGTTGTTTTCCTTGGAAATTTTAGACGATCCATAATCTTTTGAACCATTCTAGCTCCGATAACTTCATGCCCATAGAATGTATACTCTTTCTTTGTACCAGGACGACGGCTTTTAGGCTTGCCTATATCATGAAACAAGGCTGCTAGGCGAATCTCTGTTGAAAATCCTTTATTTGCAGAGTGCTCGAGTGCTTGAAGTAAATGCTCGAAAACATCATATATATGAGCTCCACCTTGAATACACCCAATTCCCTCTTCTAATTCAGGAATTATATATTTCAAGAGTCCAAGTTTGGAAAGCATGGCTATACCCATACTTGGATTTTTAGATTCTATTATTTTAATAAATTCATCACGGATTCTTTCTTCAGAAATATTTTTTAATAAATGTGCATTATCTATAATAGCTTTCATCGTTTCGTAATCAATAGCAAAGTTTAACTGAGAAGAAAATCGGATAGCTCGAAGCATGCGAAGAGCATCTTCATTGAATCTTTCCCCTGCATCCCCTACTGCTCTTATCACTTTGTCCTTTATATCTTCTTGTCCTTTATAAAGGTCAATAATATGTCCTTTATTATCAAGAGCAAGAGCATTTATAGTAAAGTCTCGTCTTTTAAGATCGTCTTCTATGTTTTTACTAAATTTTACTTCATCTGGATGTCGAAAATCACTATATTTAGTCTCAATTCTATATGGTGTAACTTCTACCATGTTATATTCTACCCCTTTGGATTCTATAGAATCATGGCTAAAATTGTCTACTGAAGTTCCATGTGTAACATCTTTAATTGTTTCACATGTAACTAAATCAGAGGTTTTTCCAGGTGTTACACATGTAACACCTCCTTCTTTTGGTATGCATACCCCCACTGTTCCAAAGGTATTCTCGTAGATAGTCTTATCAAAGAGTTCGATTATTTCTTCTGGTTTTGCATTTGTGGTGACATCCCAGTCATTTGGTTCCCTATCTAGGAATAGATCACGAACGCATCCTCCAACCAAAAAAGCCTCGAATCCAGCTTTTTCGAGTGTTTTTGTTACACGTGTAACATATAGTGGTATTTTTAGGTTATTTATTTTTGGCATAGGTATTTTTATTAGAGGTAGGATCATCGACGATTACATCGCCAGGTACCTTTCCACCTCGCTATCGCTCGTAAGGAAAGGTCTTCCGATTCTCCTACGGAGGCAAAGCAGTTTGCCTCCTACCCCGCACAAAATTAACATTTTGTGCGGGGTAGGAGAATCGGACTCCTGACACTAGTTTGGAAAACTAGAGTTATACCATTTAACTAACCCCGCTTATTATTTATAACTGACTCATATTATAGTATTTTTAATGATTAAATGCAATTGATTATTACCCTTTAAAAATAAGCATATCTTGTAAAGATTTATTAATGATGTATAATAATTATAGTTTTATGCACCCGTAGTGAAACGGATATCATCCCTGCCTTCGAAGCAGATGTTCCAGGTTCGAGTCCTGGCGGGTGCACAGCAACCGAGCGAGCAAACTGCTTTGCTCGCGACCAGGGCTCGAAAGACTTTTCATTGCCGTAGGCTGAAAAGTACCTGAATCTGTAGGATTCGAGTCCTGGCGGGTGCACAGTAATAGAGAGAGGAACTGCTCATTTAGTAAAATGACCTACTGGGTTTAATCGCGACCAGGGCTTGAAAGTCTTTTCAGTATTTGCTTTGCAAATTGAAAAGCACCAGCGACCGTTGGGCGAGAGTCCTGGCGATGTATAATATTTTTCAACAGAAAAATACTTGTGACCACAATAAAGACCTACTAAAATACATCAATACAGGTGACCGTTATTAGTCCTTTATCCCCACTAAAAACCCTTAAAAATTAACAAATATGTGGATAAGTCTGTGTGTATTGTTCATAAGAGACAAATTTTAAGAAGGTCAAAAATTAGTCCTTTTTAAAAAATATTCTAAAATAGTATTATATTATAAGTATATTTATGAAAGACAACATTATAAAATATTTTTAATGTCGAATAAATAGTTAATCGTTTCACGTGAAACAGTTTTACTTGTTTCAGGTGAAACTAAGAGATATTTATGAAAAATTTTACTTCAAATTCTCAGAAAATAGGTGAATTAGGTGAAGGAATTGCTTGTAATTTCTTAATAAAATCAGGTTTTTCTATATTAGAAAGGAATTATACTAAAAAATGGGGAGAAATAGATATTATCGCCGAAAAAGAAAATAAACGATATTTTATAGAAGTTAAATCAAAACAGGTTGAAAATTTTGATTCTATAGAATCGGATACAACAAATAGACCTGAAGAAAATATGCATATGTGGAAAATGCAAAGACTAAGAAGGGTAGTTGAGACATATTTGATTAGTGAAAGACTAGGAGATGTTGATTGGCAGTTTGATCTTCTGATTGTTTACTTAAATGTTGAAAAAAGACTTGCCAGAGTTAAGGTTGTGGATAATATAATTTTGTAATGCTATAATATCCTTATGTCATTAGAACAAAAATTATCTTTTTTAACTAGAGATATAGAAGAAAAAAAGATACAAGAAGCAAAAGAAGCGGAAGAGAAAGAACTCGGCCCGATAAGATCTAAAATAAAAGAGCTTGAAGACAAAAAACACTTTTTAGAATTAATAAAAGGGTCTTTAAGTTTAAAATCTGGAGAAATTTTAGAACATAATAAATATACAGGTATTGGAATGACTGAATATTCAAGTAAAACTAATGAAAATTTAGAAAAAGAAATAAAAAAACTTGATAATTTAATAATAAAACATAAAGAAGCTCTTGAAAATCTCGATATAAATAGTAGGGAAGAATTGGTTGATAAATTCAAGGACGATGAAGATTCTATTGAGGTTCAGGATTATCTAGGGGCAAAAGACAAAAAGGAAGAGCTAAATAAATCAGATGATATCTTGCAAGAAAGATTGAAAAAATTTGATATTGATGTGAATAAAGAAAATTTTTCCTATTCTTCCACTGAGAAAAAAATAGACGAAAAATTAGGAGTACTAGATGATGCTCTTTTTCAAGAAAAAATAAAAACACCAGAAGGTAGAGAAGAAGCAATAAAAAATCTATCTACAGAATTGGAGAAAATATTACCAGATACAGAACTCTCTAAAAATAATTTTAATAATTATGATTTTTCTTTTAGTAATAGTCAAACCAATAAAATTCATATAATAAACGAGGAGGCAAAGATGGATGAAGGAAGATATATTTATTTACTACCAGACTTTTTTCATTTTCCAGATAATAAGGAATTAAAAAAAATGGAATCAAGATATGGTGCAGACATAATTAAAGAATCAATAAAAACTGCCTATTTGAATAAAACAGAGAAAACATTTGAAGAATTTAGTAAATCATCAAATAAGGATTATTTTGATAATAAAAATCTAAGAACAGAAACTATAAAAAGTAATATTTCTAAAAAAATAGATCAATTAATTGATTTTAGTTTAAAAATGAAAGAAATAAATAGGGAGGTTGTGGATCAAAAATTTTGTCAAAATTATACATATTTAGAAGGAGAATTTCGTAAAATAGAAGAAAATAAAAAAGATGCATTGGAATTAATAGGCCAAATAACAAAAATAGAATCAGAACTTCCTAACGAAGAGGTTATTTTAGAGGGTAAAACTATAAAAGTTCCTTCGTTTATTAAAAATTTTGAAAAACTGAAGGAAGATTTAATTAGTGAAAATAAAAATTTAGATGATAAAAAAACAGAAATTAAAGGTAGGGTAAAGGGGTTTTGGGAATCAGAAGAAAAATGGAAAAAAGCAGTAAGTGAATTAGAAAAAGAATACGATGTTTTAGAGGGAAAAATTGATAAAATGAGAAAAGAGGATTATATTAATTTACACGATAAATCATATATTAATATACCTTCTAAGGAATATTCTGATACAGAAAACATTTTAAAAGCAGAACATCAAAAAGGTAAACCAAGTGAAATTTTTAATGAGTTAATGGAAAAGCTGAGTGGAGTAATAGATAAAAAATCCCCAGAATCTATAGTAAGATTATATAAAGAATATAAAGAAATGGAAGATAAATTATATTCTTAATGTTGAAATTATAAAAATAACAGCAAATGCTGTTATTTTTCTTGTGCGGGGTACCCAGTAGGTGATTCTACTGAATCAGGATTACCGGGATCCATATTAAAAAACTTTATTAATAGTTGTAAATATATAGTATTTTTATTGTGCGGGGTAGGAGAATCGGACTCCTGTCTCATCCTTGGCAAGGACGTGTTCTACCACTAAACCAACCCCGCAAACATATTTAACTACTAAAGATTATAGCTGAAAATTCAATTTTTTACAAATATTTGCATGTGAAACTATACTGTGTTACTATATCAATACATATTGATATACATAATTTTATGAATAAAAAATTAAACATAAAAAAATATTTAGGGACATTAGCCGAGCCAAATCGCTTAGCAATTTTGGGGTTTTTGAAAGAAGGGGAGAAGTGTGCTTGCGAAATACATCCTAAACTCAAATTACCTCAAAATCTTTCCTCTCACCATTTAAAGAATTTAAAAGATTTAGGTTTATTAAAAAGTCGAAGAGAGGGGAATAAAATAATTTATTCTAGAAATGAAGAAATTATTAAAATTTATCAAGAAGAGTTAACTAAAATAATAATATGAAAATAGAAGTCATAGGTTCAGGTTGTAATAAGTGTAAAAAATTATTTGAGCTTACAAAAGAAGTAGTAGGGGAGATTGATGGCAATAATAATGTCTTATATAGTACAGATATAAATAAAATTGTTTCTATGGGTTTAATGCAAAGCCCAGTATTAACTATTGATGATAAGCCTATATTAGTTGGGGTTCTTCCAGATAAAGATAGACTAAAAGAAATTATTTCTAAAAATCTTTTATGAATATTTTTTATCCAATACAATTATTGGCAGATTGGCTAACCTATAGTGTATTTGGTATTATTCCAAAGACATTACTTTCTTCAGCTGTTAACTTTTTCATATATGACACCATAAAAATACTTATTTTACTTGTAGTAATTATTTTTACTGTCTCAATAATAAGATCTTATTTACCACCTGAGAAAATCCGTGCAATTTTATCAAAGAAAAATAAATATGTGGGTAATATACTGGCTTCACTACTAGGTATTGTCACACCATTCTGCTCCTGCTCAGCAATCCCTTTGTTTTTAGGTTTTGTTCAAGCTGGAGTGCCACTTGGAGCAACATTCTCTTTTCTTATTGCTTCACCAATGATAAATGAAGTAGCTTTAGTCCTACTACTGGGTCTGTTTGGATGGAAGATAGCCTTAATATATATCTTTAGTGGACTTGTGATCTCTGTTATTTCTGGTATTTTCATAGAAAAATTAAAAATAGAAAGTCTTGTAGAACCATTTGTTTATGAAAATAAAATAAATGATGGAGTTGTTTTACCTAAAATGTCTAATTCAGAAAGATTTGATTATGCTCTGGATTATACAAAAGATATTATTAAAAAAGTTTGGATATATATACTTATAGGAGTAGGGGTTGGTGCTTGGATACACGGATATATGCCTGCAGATTTTTTGGCTACGTATGCAGGGTCAGGTAAATGGTATTCTGTTCCCCTTGCTGTTATTATCGGTATACCTCTATATTCAAATGCAGCTGGAGTTATCCCTCTTGTATCTGCTTTGACAGAGAAAGGAGTATCTATGGGCACTACACTTGCATTCATGATGTCTGTGACCGCATTATCTCTTCCTGAGTTTATGATTCTAAAGAAAGTCATGAAGATCAAATTAATAGTTATTTTTGCTAGTATTGTTGGAGTAGGGATTATTTTTACTGGGTATTTGTTTAATTTTATTTTACAATAAAAAATTGTAATTATCTTAAAATATGATACTATGAGAGGGTTATATCGGGGTGTAGTATATCGGTAGTATACGTGTTTTGGGAACACGAGGGCCGGGTTCGATTCCCGGCACCCCGACAAATAATAAAAGTCTTCTTTGTGAAGGCTTTTATTATTTGTCTGGGTGAGCAGTGTGCCTTCGCACACTGCATCCGGGAATCGAAGACCTTTTCCTTATGAGTGTACTCACGAATGGAAAAGGTGTACTGCTCCTGTAAGGAGAGATATCCCGGCACCCCGACAAAATAAAAAACTCTCTTAGAGGTGTTTTTATATGATATAATCAAATTTATGACAATCAATTACATATACGCATTTGCAAGTGTTATCATAGTAAGCCTGATCTCTCTTATTGGAGTATTCACTTTGTCTATAAAAGATGAAGTTCTAAAAAAATATATTAATTTCTTTATTAGTTTGGCTATCGGAGCATTGTTGGGAGATGCTTTTATTCATATCATTCCAGAAGCTTTTAAGAGTAATTTGGGTGATAATACTGTAGGTATTCTAATTGTTGGTGGAATCTTGTTATTTTTTGTTATTGAAAAGTTTATCCACTGGCATCATCATGGTGAAGATAAAGAGGAATCTGAAATTCACCCTGTTGGTAAATTGGTTTTATTCACAGATGGATTCCATAATATGATAGATGGAGCCATTATAGGAGCGAGCTTCTTGGTAAGTATTCCTGTTGGTATTGCTACTACTCTTGCTGTAATACTACATGAAATACCTCAGGAAATAGGAGATTTTGCTGTTTTGATACATTCTGGTTATACAAAGAGGAAAGCTCTCTGGTATAACTTTCTATCAGCACTCACTGCTGTTTTAGGATTAATAATTGTTTTTCTTTCAGGGAATTTAATAACTGATGCTGCTGTGTGGATTATACCTATAGCAGCTGGAGGATTTATATATATTGCAGTTGCTGATTTAATTCCAGAACTTCACAAAACAAAAAAAATAAAACATTCTTTAATTCAATTGGGAATAATAATTATTGGAGTTTTGGCTATGGTAACTTTGACGTTGTTAGAATAATTTTTTCTTATTAACATAGCTCCTATTTTAATAGCTCTCCTAAAAGGGTACACAAATTTCTTACTAGAAATTTGCTCAGTTTTCGGCTCGACAGCCTCAAAAGCCCCTTTTGTGAGACTATTAAAATATACGCTTTTATATTTTTAAAGACTATTTGTTTTCGTTTTAAAAATTACCAAAAAGAAAAACCACTCATAGATAGAATAGAGTGGTTTTTTCTTTAGACTTAATTGCTTTATAATGGCAATCAAATTTTATTTATTTAACAGCATCTTTAAGAGCCTTTGCTGCTCTAAACTTAGGAACTGTTGTTGCAGCTACTTTAACCTGTTCTCCTGTTTTAGGATTGCGAGCCATGCGGGCTGCACGTGCCTTAACAGAAAAGATACCAATACCTGCGATTGAAACTTCGCCTCCTTTTTTCAAAGTAGCAACGATAGCTTCAAATATTCCGTTCACGATTTCTTCAGCTTGTACTTTTGTACCACCGATTTTTTCATGAACTAATTCTACTAATGCTTGTTTATTCATTATTTTAGTTTTTATTTTTTTTAAAAAATAAATTGCTATCTGAATAATATTCGACCGTTTGTAAACGATCCCTAATAAATAGGTATAATATTATTATATACCAAGCTAATTTAAACACAAGCGTTTTTAACTATTGACAGTATAATTAAATGTTTTATTAAAAAAGCATGAAATTTTGTTTTAAAACAAAATTTCATGCTTTTTCTTCTACAAATTTTTAATTATCTTGCGTACCCCGTAGTAGATTTTGGCGATGATCCAGAATTAGTCTGGATCGTGCTTTGCACTTCGCCAAAATTCACTACCGGGCGTATTCTATCACTCGATTTTCTCTTATCATGGTGACTCTTATCTCACCTGGATAAGTAAGTTCTTGCTCAATCTTTTTTGCTATCTCACGAGCCATTTCTTTTGTTTCAAGGTCAGAAACTTTTTCTGGCGTTACAAATATACGTATTTCACGTCCTGCTGATAGGGCATAAGACTTTTCTACACCTTGGAATGTCTTTGTAAGAGCCTCAAGGTCTTGTAAACGTTTGATATAATTCTCTACACTGTCACGTCTTGCTCCTGGCCTACCACCTGATATGTGGTCGGCAGTTTGAACTATCACAGCTTCGATAGACTCATGAGGTGTATCATCGTGGTGACTTTTCATTGCAGTTATAATACGTGGATCAGCTCCAAATTTCTGTAATATCCTTATACCTATATCTATGTGAGTACCTTGAACTTCGTGGTCTAGTGCTTTACCTATATCGTGCACAAGTGCCCCAGCTTTTGCTATTTGGACATCTGCACCAAGTTCCTCTGCAAGCATTCCAGCAATGTGAGCCATCTCTATAGAGTGCTGTAGAACATTTTGTCCATATGAAGTACGGAAATATAAACGACCAACTATCGCACTAATGCGTGGGTCAAGATTGAATATTCCACATTCATAAACAGCTTGATCTCCTTTATCTTTTATTATTTTATTTATATCTTCTTGAGCTTTAGCTACAACTTCTTCAATTTTAGCTGGTTGAATTCTTCC
>JBGSQV010000059.1:0-12783 GCA_041737855.1 Minisyncoccia bacterium
CAAGAAATCATAAACAATACGGCGTGAGTAAAAAAGAATTTGAAAAGCAGATTGCTTACTTTATAAACAACATTAAATACAAAGAAGGATTCTTGAAAAGTTTTGAGATGGCCCTTGTTAAAAAATACAGAGAGAAAGAAAAAGAAATTGGCGAGTTTTCAGTGAGTGCAAGTATTAATGTTACTGAACTTGAAATAGAGAAACTACAAAAGATTGAAGCTTTTTCAAGCACAAACAATGTGATAATAAGAGCAACTCTTGAAAAACGTATTGAGGAAATCCAAGTACAAATAATTGAAGCTCAGGAGCAACGCAATAAACTTGAAGTAAAAGAGACGGATATTCACAACTTCATCAAATATGCAAAATACTTAATGGAACACCCAGAAGAAATGCTTTTAAAACAAAAGAATTTCACTACTTTAAGAGCTCTTTTTGGACTAGTATTTGATGAACTTCCAACCTATACTGAAATAGTTAATGGAACACCAAAATTATCTTTAGCTTACAAGCTATCTGATGAATTTTATAGAGATGAAACCTTCACTGCGGGCGATGGAGGAATCGAACCCCCACCAAAAGTTTTGGAAACTTTCGTTCTACCACTAAACTAATCGCCCCTGCAGTGTTGAGTATACTACAAATTTCTATTATTTCAAAAAGTTTTCTATCTCTTTTAATACCTTAGATTTCTCACTATTTTTTAGTGGATTTACCCATATAGTATTTGGGTCGCGTTTAAACCATGTATTTTGACGTTTTGCATAATGCCAAGTTTCTGTATTTAATTTTTCTAACATTTCATTTTTTGTTATTTTATTCTGTAAGTAAAGTGAAATGTATCGGTATTCAAGTCCAAAAGATTCCATCTTTTTCCAAGATAAGCCACTATCATGAAGACCTTGTACTTCTTTTATCATTCCCTTTTTTATTCTATTTATTATTCGAGTATAGATTCTTTCTTTTAATATATCATCTGGAATTTTTAATCCAATTTTTAAAACATCAAAATTAGACCTTGGTACAAACTCTGCCATGGCAGAGTTTTTACCAAGGCTAGTATTTAATTTCGGTACACACCCTAAAGTTTTGGCAATTTCAATTGCGCGGATTAAACGAATACTATTATTTTTATCAATATTTTTAGCTCTATCTTCATCCAATTTTTCCAGCATTTGGAAAAGCTTTTCTGTTGTATATTTGGAGAGTTTTTCACGAAGTTTTTTGTTTGGTGGGACTTCTGGGAAAATAACTCCATTTGTAATCGAGTCTATGTAGAACCCCGTACCTCCACAAAGTATTGGAGTTTTACCTTTGTTTTTTATTTCTTTAATTTTTTCTAAAGTTAGTTTTTGATAAGTATTCACAGAAAAAGCCTTTTTAGGAGAGATAACATCTAAAAGGTGATGAGGGACTCCAAGCATTTCTTTTTTGGTAATTTTTCCAGTCCCTAGATCCATACCTTTGTATACTTGTCTAGAATCAGCTGATATTATTTCACCATTTATCTGCTTAGCGATTTCTACCGCAAAATCACTCTTTCCTGTAGAGGTTTGACCAAGTATTACAATGATTTTGTTTTTTTTCATAATTTTTAAACATTTCCATCCTTTACAAACATATACTCGCATAAAAACAACTTTTTTGCTACAATATGCGCATTATGGGATTCAAAACATTTATAACAAAAAAGGCTCTTCAGATGAAAGGGGTATCTTCCGAACAGGCAGATAAAATAGCAAAACAGCTGGATGAAAATCCAGAGATTGCAAATAGTCTTAAAGCTCTTGAGAGTAATAAGGAAGTAATAAGGAAGTAAAAGATCTTTTTGAAAAGATTACAAAAGAAATAGAAGAGAAAAAGAAAACTGGTTTAGGTGAGCAGTATGCAGCAGTCCTTGTAATGGGTAAATACAAAGCAGAAATAATGAAGCATCGTGAAGCTCTCGCTCCACTTATGGGCTTAATGCAGAAATAAAATTAATACTTAGGAAATTTTAAAGGAGTAACGTGAGTTACTCCTTTTTGTTTATACTTTTTTTATTTTCTCTTTCTTTTTCCAAAGTTCTACCATCAATAGATTTCTATGACTAGAATCTATTTTTGATAAGTCTACTTCTGTCGGTAGATCTGTTGCGAAGCTTGAATCATAAGCTTCCGCAATTGTTTTACAGCTTTCTGGATATTCCCTGATAAGATCATTAGAGAATACATCCAATTCTTTGTTTGTAAAAATTGGTTTTTTGTTTTCAGTATACAATGAAAACATAGTGGATCCATTTACTCCACTTGCGTAAATAACTAATTTTTCCATAACTATTTTATTTAATAGAATTAATATTTATTCTTATTATATTCTCATATAATAGATCTAGCAAGATTAGCTAAATATCTCACTAGAAAGAGATTCTAAACCTTTTCTTGTTTTTGTGGAGAAGGGGATTATAGGATGGTCTCCTATAACTTTTTTAATTTCAATCATTTTTTTATGATATTCACTTTGCGTCATTCTATCTATTTTGTTTGCAACAATAATGAAATCTTTTTGATAATTTTCTAGTTCTCTGAGCATTAAGATGTCTTTCTCTGTCAGACCAACATTCGCATCAATTATAAGTACTATTTTCTTTTGATTATAAAGTGAGTTGAATAGATATGAATCTATAAGCTCTCCAATCTTTTCACGCCCAAGTCCTGAGGCACGAGCAAAACCGTATCCAGGAAGGTCTACTAGGTAGAATGAATCATTTATAAGGAATATGTTTATCTCTTGGGTTCTCCCAGGAAATGAACTAGTTCTAGATATACTACTACTCGTGAGGACGTTTATAAGGCTTGATTTACCGACATTTGAACGCCCAACAAAAGCAATCTGAGGTATGCCGTCAGCTAGAATACTGTCATCTCCAACTAGACCCTTCATGAATTTTGTAGAAGTTATTTTCATTGCTATATCTTAGCATAAAATAACGTGATTGTTATTGCTTGACAATTATTTTAGGGTAGTATATCATTCAAATATGCGTTTGAATGAATTAGCAAAATTAATACGTACGGCTGGGGATGAAAGCAGGATAAAGATCTTGTGTGTAATTTTTAGTAAAAAGAAAGTGTGTGTGTCAGATATGGCAAAAGACTTAAATATGAGTGTTGCTATTGTCTCTCATCATTTACAAGTTATGTCTCACGAAAAGCTGGTGTCTCCAGTGCGTGAAGGGAAAAGAATTTGCTATGAACTATCAGCGGATCCTCTAGTCAAGGATTTAAAGAAGTTTATATGTAAATATAAATAATTATTAATTATTAATTAAAAAAATAAAAATATATGACAAATCATAATGTTATCGTTTACTCAACACCAACTTGCCCATACTGTGTATATGCAAAGGCTTACTTTACTAAGAATGGAGTAGCTTTTAAAGATATAGATGTATCAAGAGATCATGCTGCTGCACAAGAAATGGTCAGTAAGAGTGGTCAAATGGGTGTACCTGTTATAGATATAGATGGAAATATTTTAGTTGGTTTCCAACCAGAAGAGTTCGAAAAATTATTAAAATAAATTCTAATTAATCTAATGAAAAAAATAATATTTGCAATATCAGGGATTATTATAATAGTTGCCCTAGCCCTAGCTTTCAGTACTCCAAAAGTTGGTGGTCTTTTAGGTTCCAATGACTTTATCACAAAATATATAAATACTCCCAATGCTGTGTTGGTTGATGTACGTACACCAGCTGAGTATGATGCTGGGCATATTGCAGATGCTATAGATGTAGATTTTGAAAATACTAATTTTAGTAGTGATGTTAAGAAACTAGACCCTCTAAAAACATATTTTGTTTATTGTCGTTCAGGGAATAGATCAGCTCAAGCGATTGTTGTAATGAAAAATAGCGGTATAAAAAATATCTACGAACTTCAGGGTGGAATAAGTGCTTCTCCAGAATTGTTAAAATAGCTTAAAATCTGCTATATTTTAGGGATGACATTATCTTTAGGAATGGCACGGGCACACCACGACATGCTATTAACGATAAAGTTATCCCTTTTGAGTTCACAGTAAAGATTCCTCCTCCTCGTAGTAAGAGAATAATCATGAGCCGTAATCAGCAGGGGAGAATACTACAATCCATACCTCTTCCGATGCTTTAGGTAGTAGACTGTGGTTTTAAACCATCTAAAAAGAAAAATTGAGGATTTTTGAATCTAATCCAATTATATTTTAAATACTTTTTTACTTAACATAACTAGAAGAAAGATACCGAGCATTAACAAGACTATTGTTCCTCCTGTTGAAAGATTTAAATAATAAGAAATAAAAATACCAGATACTACTGATAAAATTGAAATAATTTCAGAATATATAATTGTTTTGATAAAACTTTTTCGTAGTTGAAGAGCAGTGACAACAGGTACTACTATAAGTGCAGTAATAAGTAATATACCAATAATAGGAATGGCTAAAGATATGGTTAGAGCAACAAGCATTATAAAAAGTGTATTTATAAACCGTACTGGAAGCCCACTAACTTTGGCTGATTCTTCATCGAAAGTTATATACACCAATTCTTTATAAAATAAGAAAAGAAGTACCACTATAATAATTGCAAGTATGAATATAGTAAGTACATCATTTGATGTTACTGTAACAATACTACCAAAAAGATAATTGAGTAGATTTGAATTAAATCCTTTTCCTAAACTTAGAAGTACAGTAGCAAGAGCAAGACCACCAGAGAGGAAAAGAGCTAACGCAGACTCTCCATAAATATGTTTTGTGTTTCTTAAACGTTCTATACCAATAGAGGAAAGTGTTGTTACTCCAATCGTAGTTAAAATAGGATTCCAACCAAAGAGAAACGCCATAGCTACCCCTGCAAGCGAAACATGGGAAAGAGTATCAGCTATCAAAGAATAACGCCTTAGTACAAGAAAAATACCAATAAGAGGAGCGATAAAAGCCACAATTATTCCTGCTTCAAGTCCTCTTAATATAAAGCTGTATTGAAAAATATCTAACATATAATATTAATTAATAACTCCATGCGTTTTTTTAAATAAATCATCTATCGATTCATGAAATACTAAGGTATGATCATTAATACAAGCTACATGCATTGCTTCATGAGACATGCTTTCTATGTCATGAGTAACTATAACAATAGTGAGTCTGAGTTTTTCATTTAAATCATGGAGTAATTGATAAAACTTTTCTTTGACATCCTTTTCAACTCCAACCGTTGGTTCATCCAAGAAAATAATTTCAGGCTCTCCAACAAGAGCACGAGCAATAAATACACGTTGTTGTTGTCCACTAGAAAGGTCTCCAATCTGGCGATTACGATAATTTAACATATCAACATGACTCAAAGCTTCTTCTGCTTTATGTTTATCTTTTTTACTTATATTATGGAATAATCCAAGTTCTCCATATCTACCCATTATCACAACTTCTTCCACTGTTAAAGGAAAATTATTATCAAAATTAATTACTTTTTGAGGTACGTAACCAATTTTTGACCAGTCTTTAAAGACAGATATATCTTGACCAAAGAGTTTGATTTTACCTTCTTTTGGGGAAAGAAGACCTAGAATTATTCTTAGTAATGTTGTTTTACCAGAACCATTACTTCCAACAATACCTAAATAATCTCCTTTATGAATTGATAAATTAACATCCTTAATAATCACTTCCTCATTATACGAGAAAGATACGTTTGAAATTTCAATAATACTTTTTGTATGATCTACTGTGTGCATTGTAATGCTATTTTTAAATTAGCTAAGTTATTTCTCATTTCACTAAAATAATCTTTACCAGAATTTATTTCATCTTCTGTTAATCCTTCAATTGGATTTAATACTAATGTTTGTGCTCCGATTTCTTTTGCTATTGTTTCTGAAAGTTTTGGAGAAATTAAACTTTCAAAGAAAATATATTTTATATTATTTTCTTTAGCAAATTTTGCAATATCTGCCATTTGTTTAGATGATGGCTCTTCTTCGGGGGATAACCCAGCGATAGATACTTGGTTAAGATTATATTCTCGTGCTAGATATGCAAATGCTGAATGAGAGGTTACGATATTTTTATCTCCGCAAGTTGCTAACCCTTGTTTAAATTCTTCGTCTAGTACACTTAATTTTTCTTTTAGATTCTTAGCATTAGATTCATAGTATAAGGTATTATTTGGATCAACTTGAGAAAGTCCTGATTCGATACTATCTATCATTTGCTCTGCTAAAACAGGTGAAAGCCAAATATGTGGATCGACTACTTTTTGTCCCTCTTTTACCAACGTCATCGTTGTTAAATCTTCTCCTGCCATTACAATTTTAGTCTTATCTCCATTAATGTTAGCTCTAATATTTTTACCCCAACTTTCTAGTCCACCACCATTTAAAATAAGTAGATTGCTACTTTCGATAGTAGCCATATCACGGGCTGTTGGTTCATACTCATGTGGTTCAGCTCCTGCAGGTGTTATATTTGAAACTATAGCTTTATCACCAACAATTTCTGATGTAAAGAAATATAGAGGATAGAAACTAGTAACAATTTTTATCTTATTGTTTAAGACTATATTGTCTTTTTTATTACTAAACAAGATAAAAGAAATGACAATTAATACAACTAATATTGATAAACCTATAATATATTTTTTATTCATAAAATCTTATTAAACTTTTAATTAAAACAGACCTTTATAATTGTTAATCATTTACATTTAGGATTATATACTATGTAAGTTTTAATTGCAAATAATTAACATTTATTATAATATATAGATATTATGATAAAGGATTTCAGTAGTATTCTTAAAAATAAAGGTTTCAAAGTAACCAAAACTCGCCTTGATATTCTTGGTATTTTTTCTAATGATTGTAAACCAATAAATGCCGAGTATATTTATAAAATACTTAAGAATAAAAAGGTAAATTTAGTTACTGTATATAGAACCCTCCTGTCTTTTGAAAAGGCAGGTATCCTTAAACGTGCTAATTTAAATCAAGAATCAATTTTCTATGAACTTGTAGGTGATCATCACCATCATCACATTGTTTGTTTACATTGCAAAAAGGTTTATAATTTTGATGGGTGTAAAGAAGATTCAGATTCTCTTATTTCAAAAGCATTGAAACAGAATAAAGACTTTGATTCTATCTCTCATCATTCATTTGATTTATTCGGAATTTGTAAAAAATGTTCAAAAAAATGAAACATAAAAATACATACAGCATTATAGGTAGTATCATTATCGTCACAGGATTAATAACCTTTGGTATTTACGCAACAAAATGTCATGGAGCAGAATGTAAGGTTCCTAATACATCTGTAAAAGTAGAACAGGTAACTTCTAAGATGAATCCAGAAGTTATTAGTAAACAAGTAGAGAATAATGAAATTGTTCTTCTTGATGTTCGAGAAGATTCTGAATGGAATGAGGGTCATATTAAAGGATCACAACATATTGCAATAGGAAATTTAAATACTGAAACTGTAAAAGATTTACCGAAAGATATACCAATCTACATATATTGCCATTCTGGCAGAAGGGCAGGTGAAGCAGAGATTAAACTAAAAGAATTAGGTTTTAATAATGCAGAAAAACTTGGAGGAATAATAGAATGGCAGGAAAAAGGAGGAACCCTCGTCACTTAATAATCTATTGACCAGAATTTATAATGGGTATATATTTATTATATACAGTGATTGTTATGGCTACCAACCATAATTTATGAGAATAAATCATTTAATGACTAAACTGTTTATAGATTTTAATTAAGAGCTCCAATTTTTTTGGAGAAACTAGGTGGAACCACGGACTTAACCCCGCCCTAGTGTAGTATTTTTTACTACACTAGGGCGGTTTTTATTTTATCAATTAATTTATAAATTTATGAACAATAATAAAAAAGTAGAAGATATTTGTAAAAATATTTCATCAGTATTAATGGAATTTCTTTCAAAATCATATGGTGCTTTATCAGTGGCTTATTCAAATAATAAAAATGGATTTTCTCTTGATTTTGATTCGGAGAAAAGAGTAGGAGAAAAAGAATTAGATGGTATTGAAGAAAATATTAAAATTCTAATAAATGCAAAAGATAATTTAATAGATATAAATGCTTTTAAATTGTTAAATATTTCAGGTGTGTATATTGGAGATGATGATAAAAATAAAATGGTGCAGAGAATTAATGTAGCTGTTTTTCAAACTAAAGAAGAATTAATTGAATATAATAAATTTATATTAGAAGCAGAGAAAAGAGATCACAGAAAACTAGGCAGAGAATTAGACCTTTTCCACATAGATGATGTAGTTGGATCAGGATTACCTCTTTGGCATCCTAAGGGTGCTATTTTGTGGAGGGTTATTGAGGATTTCTGGTATAGGGAGCATTTAAAAAATGGATATCAACTTGTAAAAACTCCACATATTGGAAATAAGAAATTATGGGAAACTTCTGGGCATTGGGGCTTCTATAATGAAAGTATGTATCCTCCAATAGAAGTTGGTCAAACATTAAAAGAGAATCAAAATAAAGAAAAAATAAAAGAATCAGAACAATTTTTATTAAAACCTATGAATTGTCCTTTTCATATACAAATTTTTAAAAATAGACCTCATTCGTATCGTGAACTTCCCTTAAGATGGGCAGAATGTGGAACCGTCTATCGTTACGAGAAGAAAGGAGAACTCTCAGGCTTAACTAGAGTAAGAGGGTTTACTCAAGATGATGCACATGTCATATGTACACCAGAACAAGTAGAAGCAGAACTTAAAAAAGTTGTTGATTTTATTTTATTTATTTACAAATCTTTTGGTTTCGAGATGGAAAGTATAAATGTATATTTATCTGTCAGAGATAAAGAGCTGAAAAAATATGCTGGTAATGATGAGGGCTGGGATTTCACAGAGAAAATACTAGAAAGAGTGGCTTTAGATAAAAAATTGAATATTACTAAAGATGTAGGTGGTGCCGTATTTTATGGTCCAAAACTTGATTTCAAAATTAAGGATGCAATAGGTAGAGAATGGCAATGTTCAACTTTGCAATTTGATTTTAACTTACCAGAAAGATTTGACATGACCTTTATTAATGATAAAGGATTAGAACAAAGACCTTATATGCTTCATAGGGCTCTATTTGGCTCGTTTGAGCGGTTTATCGGAGTATTGATAGAACACTATGCTGGTGCTTTGCCTGCTTGGCTTTCTCCTGTGCAAGTAAAAATAATTCCTGTTGCTGAAAGACATATTGAATATTGTCAAAAATTATCGGATGAATTTATACAAGAAGAGATGAGGGTTGAGTTAGACTTATCTGGAGAAACCGTGGGTAATAGAATAAGAAAAGTAATACAAGAAAAAATACCATATGTCTTAGTTATAGGAGATAAGGAAATTGAATCAAGTAAATTAAATGTTAGAGATAGGGGTTCTGATAATATTAGAGAAGTAGATAAAGAGGATTTTATATTGGAAATAAAAGGTCTATCTGCAGGTAAGTAATTTATAAAATAAAGACTTGACTAAATATCGTAGTGGGTATATACTCAATATAGATGGTAGATGTTTGGTCGAGCTGTCTATTAAAAACTAATAAGTTAATAAATATTATGCCTAATTTAGATAAAACTGGCCCTATGGGTCAAGGACCAAGAACTGGACGAGGATTTGGTTCTTGTGGTAATGGTATGAGTCGAGGATTTGGTTGCGGTGGTTGCAGGTGTGGTAGAGGTTTTGGTTTTAGGAGATTTTTCTCTCCTAAAAATGAGTTAACCACATTAGAAGAAGAAGAGAAAATGCTTGAAGAAGAGTTAAAAGCTCTTCGTGAAGAAAAAGATGCTTTAATGAAATCAAGCGAATAAACAATACAAACCGACTTATTTGTACAGATAGGTCGGTTTGTGTCATTTAATTTTATTAATTATTTAATTATATATGGTAGAAATAGTTCAAGATGGTAACAAAACTCTTCGCCAAATAGCGAAAGAGGTACCTGTATCTGAAATAATAAAGCCAAAGATACAGAAAATATTGAAAGACATGAGTGATGCTCTTGATAGTCAAAATGATGGAGTGGCTATTGCTGCTCCACAGATAGATGTGTCGTTAAGAATTTTTATTGTTTCTGGAAAGATTTTTGATAAAGAATTTATAGATGGAACTAGTAATTTCAGCAGTATTAAAACTAACCCAAATTTATTTTTTATCAATCCTATAATCACAAAGATATCAAAAGATAAAAAGATTATGGATGAGGGATGTTTATCAGTTCGTCCTATTTATGGGAAAGTCAGAAGAGCTACACGTGCGACAGTCGAAGCTTATAATGAAAAAGGTAAGAAATTTAAAATGAATGGATCTGGACTTTTAGCTCACATTTTTCAGCACGAGACGGATCATTTAGAGGGGATTCTTTTTACAGATAAAGCAAAAGATATGCGAGAAATTTTACAATAAAAGATATATAATAATATTATGCCAAGAACACAAAATTGTTTATGTAAAGATATAAAATTTGAACCAAATGTAGTTTATTTTAAACCACAAGGTGTTCCTATGCGAGATTTAGAAATAGTAGAAGTTTCTATGGAAGAAATTGAAGCTTATCGCTTACGACACGTTGAAAAATTAGAACAAACAGAAGCAGGAGAAAAAATGAAAACTTCCACAAGTACTTACCAAAGAATACTTAATGGAGCTTATAGTAAAATAGCCGATGCATTAATAAATGGAAAAGCAATTAAAATTATTAAACATAAATAATGTATATGAATAAAAAATTAACCATAGTTTCAAAATTGTTTGTTTTGTTCTCAATGTTAGCTTTAGTTACATCTGTAACACCTGTCTTTAATACGAAAGTATCGTATGCAGAGGAGAAAGTAGAAGTAAGCTTCTTTTATGGTGATGGCTGTCCTCATTGCGCAAAAGTTGAACCTGTAATTAATGTTCTTAAAAACAAATTTCCTGAAGTGTTGTTCAATAATTATGAAATATATCATAATCAAGACAATGCATTATTAATGTATAAATTTTATGACGAGTACAAAGTTCCACAGGATGACCGCGGTGGAGTACCAATAGTATTTATAGGAGATGGATACTATATGGGAGATAGTCCAATAATAGATAATTTAGAGAATAAAATTATTAAGAATTTATCACTTATATCAAATAAAATAGATACAGAAGTATCGACAACACCAGTTGTTTCATCTATGGATACAAATGCACCTAATACAGATCAATCAAACATTCCTGTAAAAAAATCATATTCGCTTTGGGCCATTGCAGGAGCTGCGGTTGTTGATTCAATTAACCCATGTGCTATCGCTGTCCTTTTAATACTTCTTACGGCGTTAATGATTGCTTCAGGTGATAAGAAGAGGGCTTTATATGGTGGTTTAGCTTTCACTCTTTCGATTTACATTACATACTTTCTATTTGGATTAGGATTATTGCAATTAATAGCAATAACAAATATTGCTGGTATTATCGCTAAGATAGTCGGAGTGATAGCTTTGATTATTGGATTAGCTAATATTAAAGATTTCTTCTTTTACGGAGGAGGTGGTTTTGTTATGGAGATACCAAGAAATTGGAGACCAACATTAAAAAAGATTTTAAATGGAGTTACTTCTCCTCTTGGAGCATTCTTTGCAGGATTCGTAGTTACTCTATTTGAACTACCATGTACAGGTGGACCATATTTCTTTGTTCTTGGTTTACTTTCACAAGCTGAAAGTATTGTAAGTATTATTCCTACACTATTATTCTATAATGTAGTATTTATTCTTCCATTGCTACTTATAGTATTTACTGTTTATTTTGGAGTTTCATCAATAGAAAAAGCTGAAGCATGGAAAGAAAAAAACTTAAGAGTACTTCATTTAGTGGCAGGGTTAATAATGTTAGCATTAGGTGTTTGGGTTTTCTTGATGTAATCATTTTTTATCTTTCAAAATCCCTTTATTTATGATACATTTGGAAAATGTTATCTTTAGGAATGGCACGAGCACAAAGCAACATTCCATTCCTTTCTCCTTTACCATAGAATTACCACCTCCACTTAAAAGAGGGGTGGATTATGGGTTTAAAATGCTTAAAATGACACATATTAAGATGGTTTAAACATATAGCTGAATCTTTACAGGTTCAGCTTTTTTGATTACTATTAAGTAATATGCAAACAGTACCACTAGATGTACAAGAGCCATATCTATCCTTTATCTTAAATGGACAGAAAACTATTGAAGGTAGGTTAAATAAAGGAAAATTTAAAGATTTAAAAATTGGGGATATTTTATTGATCGGACCAGAAGAAAAAAGATTTTTGATAGAAAGAACTACTATATATGAAACTTTCAGGGAAATGATAGAAAAAGAAGGAATAGAAAATGTTATTCCTAATAAAGACAATATAGATGAGGCAGAAGCTGTATATTATAAATTTTATACAAAAGAACAAGAGAAAGAATTTGGAGTTTTGGGTATTAAAATTAAAATGATAAAATAAAATAATATGTCAGATTTATTAAAAATAAGTAAAAAATATAAAGAGCAGGCGAATGATATACTTATAAAAACAGGTTTAGTTCATAGTTTGAAAAAATATGGAGAAGTTAATTTTACAGGTGCATATGCTGGTGATGTAATGATGCATGGGGATATTGATATTGCTGTTGTTCGTGAAAATAGTTATTCATTGGAAGAAATATTTACAATATTTAAAGAAATATATTTTGAAAGAAAGTTTAAATGTTATT
>JBGSQV010000088.1:0-2125 GCA_041737855.1 Minisyncoccia bacterium
AAAAAAGCATATACAGTTCTTAAGGCCAAGCATGGTTACAAGAATATCATGGCAGCTCCTCATCTTGTAAAGGTGGTAGTGGCTTCTGGTACAGGTTCTGGTATAAAGCGCAATAAAGATCACAATAAACTTGTTATCGAAAGACTTGCAAAAATTACTGGTCAAAAGCCTGCTACAAAAAGTGCAAAGAAATCAATCGCTACATTCAAGACTCGTATCGGTGACCCTATCGGTGTAATGGTTACACTTCGTGGTGCACGCATGATGGGATTTTTGGATAAGCTTATCAATGTTGCTATTCCTCGTACAAAAGACTTCCGTGGTATTGATAGAAAGATTGTAGATAATATTGGTAATCTTACAATGAGTATTAAAGAGCACACACTATCTTTCCAGAAACAGGAGATGAAGAGCTTAAGGATGTATTTGGTCTTGCTATAACTATCGTTACAACAGCAAAGACAAAAGCTGAAGCAACTGAATTCTTTGAACTTATCGGTATCCCATTCAAAAAATAGGAAGTAGTAACTTCCTGTCCCATCTTCGCTCGGACATTATAAAGATGATTACATCTTTATATGCTCCTCTCTTGATGTGAAAAAAAATATAAAAAATCCCCTTGGGGGATTTTTTATTAGGTGAATTATAATTATAATGGTAGGATAAGCAAAAATAATGTAATATATAAAATATATGGAAGGAATGAACAAAACAAATAAAATACAAAAAGAAGCTTATGACAGAAAGGTTTTTTTGGAAACACCAGAAGATATTTTAAATGAAGCTCATAATCAATTTATTTCAATTTATTGGATGATAAAAAAACCTTTTGATGAAATAAAAAATTCAATTCCAGGGTTTAATCTAATTTCATTTGAAGATTATACTATCAATAATCACCCAGATGATGGACTTCAGATTATTAGTGAAGTTGAAGAAACAAACCCAGATGTTTTTATTAAATACAATGAAATCATTAAGAAATTAAAAGATCCTGATTTATCAGAAGAAGAATTTCTTAAATTAATTCAAGAGTCAAAAGATCTAAAAATCTAATCAAAAAGCTAAACTTTAAACAGTTTAGCTTTTTTTGTTGACAATAAAATACCTATCTGCTAGTATATGGGGACGTGAGATTAGATCCGTGCATCTCCTTAAGAGGCTAGAATATCTTGGCTTTTAAGAAAATGAACGTGATATCAATCTTTACGGTTAGTACTAAATACTAGCAATTAATTATATATGGCAAAAACATCCGTAACAGCAAGACATTTAAAGAAGTCAAAATTTAGCACACGAGAAACAAATCGTTGTTTTCGTTGTTCCCGTGGACATGCTTATATGAGAGATTTCGGTCTATGTCGTATCTGTTTCCGTGAACTTGCAAACGAGGGTATGCTTCCAGGAGTTCGCAAATCAAGTTGGTAATCTTAACTAATAAAAATATATGGATCAAATAGCAAACATGATAAATATGGTAAAGAACGCAGGCCGTGCAAGTCACGAGTTTGTAGTTGTTCCTTATTCAAAACTTAAATTCGCAATCGCAGAATGCCTAGTAAAAGAAGGTTATCTTAAGAGTGCCACAAAGAAAACTCAGAAAGGTTTCCCTATACTTGAGTTAGGTGTAGTTTACACAGAAGACGGAGACCCAAAGATTTCTGGAGTAGATCGTGTATCAAAATCATCATGCCGTGTATACAAAGGAGTTAAAGATATCAGAAGGGGTTATGGAATAACAGTTCTTTCAACACCAAAAGGTATTTTAACTGACAAGCAAGCACGTAAAGAAATGGTCGGAGGAGAAGTATTGTTTAAATTATGGTAATAAATATATATGAGTAGAATTGGAAAACAAACAGTTATAATCCCCGCAGGTACAGAAGCTCAACTCTCTGGTATTACTTTTTCTGTGAAAGGACCAAAGGGTTCTCTTACACGTCAATTCCCTGGAGAAGTTACTTTACATATAAATGGTAATGAAATTACTTTTACTCCTAACAAAGAAGGTGATAGAACAATAAACGCTCTATGGGGTACATATGCTTCACACGTGAAGAATATGGTTACTGGAGTAAATGAAGGTTATTCTAAAAAGCTTGTTCTAGAAGGAGTTGGATTTAAA
>JBGSQV010000099.1:0-5013 GCA_041737855.1 Minisyncoccia bacterium
AATATTCCAAAAGTTCCAACAGACGAAAAAGATAAGCTATCTTTCTTTTCAGATTTTACCGTAATCCAAAGTAACTCAACTTATATTAGTTTTATTTTAAAGTATGGTGGCTTTAGCGGTGGAGCACATGGGTATGAAAATAATGTTTCTTTTAATTACGATGTTAAAAATCAGGAATATGTTGATTTGAAAGATCTTTTTCCTAATGATCCAGAATATTTAACTTTCCTATCAACTAAATCTCGTGAATATCTAAAGAGTAAATTTGCCGTTGTTACAGAAGAAGATAAAAAGAATTCTGACCCAGAGGCCTTAAAAGAATACGTAGATAATATGAATTCAATGATAGATAGTGGCACAGAACCAATTAGTGATAATTTTAGTGTATTTACTTTCACAGGGGATAAAATAAAAATATATTTTGAACAATATCAAGTGGGTCCCTATGTTATAGGTATGCCAGAAATAGAGATTGATAGGAAATAAAAAAATGCCTACCGTTATCACAACGTTGGGCATTTTTCTGACCTTCTTTTGAAGGCCTGACTTTGAATTATAACAAAAACAAGAAGGACAGAAATTAATTTGTCGGGGTAACAGGACTCGAACCCATGACCTTCTCCTTGCAAGGAGACGCTCTAACCAACTGAGCTACACCCGATGTTAAATTTATTAAATAATAGATTATTATGTAGTATTTGTCAAATGGCACTCTTCATGTTATTATATGATTAGTTAAATATTGGTATATACCCCCATAGAGTAAATGTGGGGCATATCTTGGTCTGTATAAGTTGAATTTAAAATAATATGAAAAAAAATGAAGAATCAAAAATAATAATAAAAGGAGCACGAACACATAATCTAAAAGATATAAATGTGGAGATGCCCCGTAATAAAATGATAGTTATTACTGGTGTTTCAGGAAGTGGAAAGTCTTCACTTGCTTTTGATACTATTTTTGCTGAATGTCAGCGTCGCTATGTAGAGTCTCTTTCTGCTTATGCTCGTCAATTTTTAAACCAAATGCCAAAGCCAGACGTAGATGAGATATTAGGATTATCTCCCGCTATTTCTATTGACCAAAAATCAAGATCAAATAACCCACGTTCAACAGTAGCTACAATAACTGAGATATATGATTATCTTCGCGTACTTTATGCTCGTATAGGGCACCCTCATTGTCCTTTGTGTGGAGATGAAATTAAAAAACTTTCGAATGAAGAAATTATAAGTTTTTCATTAGATAAAATAAAATTATGTCAGAAAAATTCTAATAAAAATAATACAAAGAGTGGGACAAGAAAAGTTCTAGGGCTAAATCAATCTGAAGGATTGATCGCCCGAACTTCACATCGTGAAGTTTTAGGGGTTGAATGGGATGAAACTCCAATCTCAATATTATCTCCTGTTGTTCGAGGAAGAAAAGGCGAATACTACCAGCTTCTTTATGATTTACTGAATAAAGGATTTACAGAAGTTCGTATGGACGGAGATATAAAGAAATTAAGAGAAAGAATTGATATATCAAAAACTAAAAAGCATGATATTGAAGTCATTGTAGATACTTTTGCTGTTCATGAGTTTAAGGATAATAAAGATGCTGCTCGGATGAGACTATCTGAAGCGGTAGAGAGAGCTCTGATAGAGTCAGAAGGTTTAGTTATAATAAAAATAGCGGATGAAGAATTTTTGATGTCTTCTAAGTTTTCTTGTCCGAAGGATGGCTTTGCTTTTCCAGAAATTGAACCAAGATTATTTTCATTCAACTCTCCGTATGGAGCGTGTCCTACTTGTAATGGTCTTGGAACTAAATATTTTGGAGGTAATGAAGTTTGTGATGATTGTCATGGAGCACGCCTTCGTCCTGAAGCGCTTAACGTATTTTTAGGTCAAACAAAAACTCGTTTAAACATTGTTGATCTTACTCATCTATCTATCAATGAAGTAGCTGACTATTTTATTGATTTGACTTTAAACGATCAGGAAAAAGAAATATCAAAAGTGGTGATAAAAGAAATAGAATCAAGACTTCAATTCTTGCTAAACGTAGGACTCAATTATCTATCTTTAGATAGAAAAGCTAATACTCTCTCAGGTGGGGAAGCTCAGCGTATCAGACTTGCTAGTCAGCTAGGTTCACGTCTTGTAGGGGCTCTATACGTCCTAGATGAGCCTACAATAGGTCTACATCAACGTGACAATGATTTACTAATAAAGACATTAGAGAACCTTCGTGATATAGGAAATACGATAATTATCGTTGAACATGATGAGGACACTATATATGCCTCAGACTATATTGTAGATATCGGACCCAAGGCTGGAGTTCATGGTGGGGAAGTTATTGTCTCTGATTATTTAGATAAATTATTAAGTGCTCCGACTAATTCTTCTAAGTCTAGAACGTTGTCATATCTTCGCAATGAGACAAGAATAGAAATTCCAGAAAAAAGACGTACAGGAGAAAAAGGCTCACTTAAGATAGTTGGTGGAAAAGTTTTTAATATTAAGAATATGAATGCTGAAGTTCCTCTTGGAAAAATGGTAGTTATTACAGGGGTATCAGGGTCAGGGAAAAGTTCTTTTATGTATGAAATACTTCACAAGAATCTTCAAGCTCGATATGAAAGAAAGTATCGTAGTGCTACAGTATATAACTGTGCATCTTTCACGGGGACAGAGTACTTGTCTAGGGTTATTCTTATAGATCAATCTCCAATAGGAAGAACTCCTCGCTCAAATATTGCTACTTACACTGGATCTTTTACTTTTATCCGAGATATTTTTGCAAGTACAGATGAAGCAAGACTAAGAGGTTGGAAAGCAAATAGATTTTCTTTCAATGTTAAAGGTGGACGATGTGAAGCGTGTGAGGGTAACAGTGAAATAGCTGTTGAGATGCATTTCTTGCCCACTGTCTACGTCACTTGTGATGTTTGTAATGGGAAAAGATTTGATAAAGAAACTTTAACCATAAAATATAAAAAGAAAAATGTTTATGATGTCCTTCAAATGACAGTAGAAGAAGGCCTTACTTTTTTTGAGGATATTCCAAACGTTTATGATAGATTGAAAACTTTGATGGATGTGGGTCTCGGGTATGTGAAGCTTGGTCAGTCTGCTACAACTCTCTCTGGTGGAGAAGCGCAACGTGTAAAAATTTCTTCAGAACTTTATCGTCCACATTTAGAAAAGACTATTTATCTACTCGATGAGCCTACTGTTGGCTTGCATTATGATGATATAGCCAAGCTTTTGGAAGTTCTAAATAAACTTGTAAATAAAGGAAACTCTGTAGTTCTAATCGAACACAATATGGATATTATAAAATGCTCTGATTATATTATTGATATCGGTCCTGAAGGGGGATTAGGGGGAGGAAATATTGTAGCCAAAGGAACTCCAGAAGAAGTTGCTAATACACCAGGAAGTCATACGGGAAAATATTTGAAGAAAGTTTTGAGGAGAAAATAAAAAACATGGAAACAAATTAATGTTTCCATGTTTTATTTTTTATTTCATTGGAAATGATAATATATATTTTTTATTATCTTCCGTATAAATCCAAAATTTGTTTGGACTAATAATATTATCTTCAATGAGGCAGCTTGCACCGACTACATTTTCAATAATTTGCTCTCCCTGCTCATTAAGGATTGGTTTATTTAAGTTAATTTTATTACCTTTACTCTTAAAGTAAGTAATACTCCCATCCAGGTAATTTTCAATTTCGATTGGAATATTACCATTACCTGATATAGTAATATATCCTAATAATTTACTTCCGACTCCTTGTTGTCCCATAGTTTTTAATTATTTTTTATTTGTACTAGATATTTTTTTATAGTATAATACGTTTATGATAAATAGTCAATATCTTAAAAAAATAAAATTACCTAATAAACCAGGGGTTTATTTTTTCTATAAAGGTAAAAGTTTATTTTATATAGGTAAAGCAACATCACTTTCAAGTAGAGTTAAAAGCTATTTATCTAAGGATTTGATTCAAACTCGTGGTCCTTTGATCTTAGATATGGTTACACTTGCTACTTCTATTAAATGGCAAGAAACAGACAGTGTTCTAGAAGCTTTAATTTTAGAGGCTAATTTAATAAAGAAATATCAACCTAAATATAATACGAAAGAAAAAGACAATAAGAGTTTTAATTATGTTTGTGTTACAAAAGATAAATTACCAAAAGTTTTGGTTGTAAGAGGTAGAAGTTTAAATAAAGATAAATATAGCTCAATTTTTGGACCTTTTCCAAATGGTATGCAATTAAAAGATGCGATGAAACTAATTCGTAGAATTTTCCCGTATATAGATGATCAATCAAGTAAGAAAAATAATAAGATTTTTTATGAGCAATTAAAATTAATACCAGAAAATATTTCTCAATATAAAAATAATATAAAAAATTTTAAACTATTTTTTCAAGGTAAAAAGAAAAGTGTTGTCATAAATTTAAAGAAAGAAATGATGATTTTTGCTAAAAAGAAAGAGTTCGAGAAAGCCGGAGAAATAAAAAAACGAATTTTTGCACTTGAGCATATAAATGATGTGGCTTTGATTAAAGATGAAATATTTGCTTCACAGAATAATTTAAATTTTCACCGCTTTACCCCAGAGGGGCCCTACACGGATAAAAATTTAAACAATTCTGTTTCGCAAATAAAATTACAAAATTTTAGAATAGAGGCTTACGATATAGCTCATCTTTCTGGTAAAAATATGGTTGGAGTTATGACTGTTATAGAAAATGGTGAATTGGCTAAGAATGAATACAAGAAGTTTATTATAAGAACCCAAGAAAAGTCCAATGACACAGGAGCTCTAAATGAGGTCTTATCTCGTCGTTTACGTCACACAGAGTGGGGTTTGCCAAATATAATAGTAATGGATGGTAGTACAGCACAGATAAATGTAGCTAAATCGGTTCTAAGTAGGTATCAATTTAAAATTCTAGTAGTTTCCGTTGTAAAAGATGATAGACATAAGGCGAAAGCTAT
>JBGSQV010000102.1:0-1990 GCA_041737855.1 Minisyncoccia bacterium
ATTAAAGGATAATATAACTATAGAAATAGACCATAGCTTTTTAAGAACAGCTTGTAATGGAGATACAGTTTCAATATTATTACATCCTAAAAAGAAAGATGGCTCACTAACAGGGGAAGTTCTGAAAATAATAAACCGTTCAAAGAAAGGTTATTCTGGAGTATTAGAGAAAGAAAATGATACTTATTTCCTTATACCATCTGATCTTAAAATGTATTCAGATATAATAGTCCCCTCCAATAAACTAAATGGTGCAGAAATAGGACAAAAAGTTTTTGTTATTATAACAGAATGGACAGATGCCAAAAAAGCTCCAGTAGGAGAAGTTGAAAAGATATTAGGGATGCCTATGGAGAATAATGCTGAAATGGAAGCTATAGCACTTGAAAAAGGATTTAATGCAAGCTTCCCTATTCAAATAATAAAAGAGGCTCAAAAAATTGCACATGCAGGTATTTTAAAAAAGGATACTGAGAATCGTAAAGATTTAAGGAACACAACAACTTTTACTATTGACACGATAGATGCAAAAGATTTTGATGATGCAATTTCTTTTAAAAAACTTGAAAATGGTAATTATGAGATCGGTGTCCATATTGCTGACGTATCTCATTATGTAAAGCTAAATACAGAGCTAGACCACGAAGCACGCAAACGTGGTACTTCTGTATACTTGGTTGACCGTACTATCCCTATGCTTCCAGAAGAACTCTCAAATGGACTTTGTAGTTTAAATGAGAAAGTTGATAGGCTTACCTTTTCAGCTATATTTGAACTCGACAAAACTGGAGCAATCCATAAAGAGTGGTTTGGTAAAACAATAATAAACTCAAATAAAAGATTTACTTACGAGGAAGCACAGAAAAATCTAGATAATAAAAAAGGAGTATTCTTTGATGAATTATTTATTTTAAATAATATTGCTAAAAAATTACTAAAAAATCGTTTCAAAGAAGGAGCTATTTCTCTCGAGCAAGATGAAGTTAAATTTAAATTAGACTCAAATGGAGTTCCCATCGCTGTATTTACAAAAGAGCGTGGAGACACCAATAAATTAGTGGAAGAATTTATGCTACTAGCAAATCGTCGTGTCGCACGATTCATGTCTAAAAGAAAAGATGGATCAGAAGGAGTATTCCTTTATAGAATTCATGATTTTCCAAATAAAGAAAAAATTAAAGATTTAGTGGCTTTTCTTAGAAGACTTGGATATAAAATTACTCTAAAGAATGGATTAATCCCCCCAGAAGAAATGAATGAATTAATCAATAAGACAGAACATAGTCCAATGAGAAATACGATAAATAGTGCAATTATTCGCACAATGGCAAAAGCTATTTATTCAACAAAAAATATTGGTCACTATGGTCTTGGTTTTAAATATTATACTCATTTCACTTCCCCTATTCGTAGATATCCAGATGTTATAGTTCACAGATTACTTTACGACTTCTTAGAAAAAATAATCATTCCAAAAGAAAGATGGTTTGAGTACGAACAAATGAGCCAGGAAGCTTCACTTCGAGAAAAAGAAGCAGCCGAAGCAGAACGTGCTTCTATCAAATACAAACAAGTTGAATATATGTCTACACGTATTGGTGAAAAATACGAAGGAATAATTACAGGTGTAACTGAATGGGGCTTATATATAGAAGACAAACTAACTAAATGTGAAGGAATGGTTCGAATGAGGGATCTAAAAGATGATTATTATACTTTTGATAAAGAAGGTATGAGTATAAAAGGTAAAAAAACACATAAAAAATATACCTTTGGTGACACGGTTCGTTTTGTAGTCAGAAAAACAGACATGAATAAAAAAACTATCGATTACGAAATAAAGTAAATCATTATGAATAAAAATATAAAAAAAATTACTATATTCTTATTAGTAATAATAATTTCTATTATTATATTATTTTTTATAGCAAATAATTCTATTAACAATAATAAAGAACAAATAGAAACCGAAAATAAACAAATTATAATA
>JBGSQV010000075.1:0-3788 GCA_041737855.1 Minisyncoccia bacterium
CAAAAATATTGGTTATGGTAAAGATTACGAAATATATACAAAGAAAGATTTGATGCCTGAAAAATTAAAAAATAAAAAATATTTGGAGAAACCTAAACAAAATGGTAAAGTGTAAAAATTATAAAAATAATTAAAAAAACTTCATAAATTATATTCTAAAAAAAGTCCTCGGATCTCCTCGCCAAAATATTCTTCTTTGAAGATAGAAGCTCGAGACCACCCAGTAGGTCATTCTGCTGAATGAGACACATTTTATAAAATAATTTGTTACGTTTTTAACTACAAACGATGATACTAATTGATGTCAGAACCAAGGGTGAATACGATAGTGAGCACATAGATGAGGCTATAAACCACGATATTATGGAAATGATGCAAGGCACTTTTCCAGCTATTGACAAAAGTGAAGAAGTGTATTTATATTGTGAATCTGGAAACAGATCAATGATGGCAAAAAGTTTGATGGAAAATTTTGGATTTACTAACGTTACAGATAAGGGGAGTATAGATAACTTAAGATAAGATATTTATATTAAAAACTAATCATAAGATCGTAGTAAGTGTCGTAAAGCTGGATTGTGCGACGACTTAACAGTTGTTGTACGATCCAGCCATTTTTTACGACGTTGATTCTTAATTGAACGTCGTAAAAGATATATTGTGCGACACTCTACTATGTTTTATATATAGCTATAATAAGGCTTTTACCACTGCCCCATTAAGGTAAAAACAGTAAATTACTGCTTACTTAAAACACACTCATTAAATAAGTTTATTTGTTTATTATAAATAATTATTTTTTCTTTTGTAGTTTTTAATAAATTATTATAAATAGTTACATCTTTATTATAACTATTTACAGCATTATAATAAGCACTCCCCTTATATATGTCCCCTTTATCTATATCATTACGTCTTGAGATTAGGCTACTCTCCATACCTTGTATATTACTCTGGTCGAGATTTATCTCATCTAATAAGATCTTATCTACGGATGGACATACATCTATAGGGGTACCGAAATGCTGAACTGCCATCCATACGTTTCTACCTTCAAATTTACCTTTGCCTACAGCTACTCCGATCTGAGTGTAATGACTATTTAATATATTTGCGCGATGTCCTGGACTTGCCATCCATGCATCTACAAGAGCTTTATCATCAAGAAAGTTACCCATAGCGAGGTTCTCTCCAATTAAAATATATTCGTACCCTGTCTCTTCACTCAAATTTGCAACTCCAACCCCAGATGGAGATATGTGTTCAAAATATTGATTGGCAAACATATCTTTTAATTTTTTCTCTGCAGATATATCAAGCTTATCATTTTCTATCAACTGCACCAGGTCACCATTTTCTTTTCTATATTCGTTGGTTATAGATATAACACCAGCATTAGATAATGGTTTATTATTAATACTAAGAATACTATCTACTACTCTCAAGGCTCCTGGAATATCTACCTTACTTGGTAAAGCAACCTCTTTCTTCTTTTCAAATTCAACCTTAGATATTGAATTTGTTTCATTCAAGGATGAGTATATCTTCTCTGCAAATAAAAAAATATTATCTTTAAAAATATAAAGAGATACTATGATGAGGAATATTATAAAAAATTTTAGAAAATTAAAAAGTATTTTTGTTTTTTTAGTCATATTATTATTTACATGCTGATGCAAGAGCGTACCCAGACTTCTCGGCTTGTTCTTTGGTACTAAACCATACTTCATTCTCTGGTTTAATACGATTAGTACCACTACACCCTAAACTGTAGTACATTTTACCATTTTTTGATGCTACATACCTCTTTTCTGATGGGTTTACTTGTGTTATTGGTGTATTACTATCTTTTGTATTTAAGGCCTCTAGAGAGCCTTCTGGTTGATTTATAGGCATATTATTACCCATAGTAGAGCTATCATTAATAGCTGATAATCGGCCTAAACCAAAGGAGCTAATCCCAACCCCTACTATAATAAGAAGATACATAAAGGTCATTCTGTCAATACCAGTTTTGCTCTTGATTTTATAGATTAAATTATGTATACTCATACTTACATTGATTATAAATAATAAATTGGCTACTGGCTAGCATAAATAATATATGGCACATAGGAAGGCCGGAGGTTCGGCCAAAAACTTAACAGATTCAAATCCAAAGTACTTAGGTACAAAGCTTTACGCTGGAGAAAAGGCTAAAGCAGGATCAATAATTATACGTCAAAGAGGTACAAAAATACTTCCAGGTAATAATGTTGGACTAGGTAAAGATCATACCCTCTTTGCACTCAAAGAAGGAACAGTTAAATTTGGAACAAAAAGAAAAGTAAATTTCAACAGAACATCCTCAGTTAAAAAAATCGTTCACGTTATATAAATAAAAAACCTCATCATTGATGAGGTTTTTTATTTATATAGCTTCAACTTTTATCTTGCACTCCCCTTTTTTGTCTCCCATTTTTATGATGACATCATAAACACCTAGGGTTTTAATATGATCAATTACTAAAAACTTTTCATCTATTTCTAACCCTGTCATTTCTTTGATAGCGAGGAATACATCATGGGGGCCCACTGCTTTGAATAAATGTCCTTGTTCATTGGCTTTTGCTTTTACTGTAATGATTGTATTATTCACAGAAGAAATTAATTCATTGAAAGATTGTATTTCTTCTTGCTTCTTTTTTTCCATTCCCTTTTTTCTATCTTCTAGTTTTGCAAGCTCTGCTTTAGTCGCAAGACAAGCCAAACCTTTCGCAAGAAGAACATTCTGAGCATAGCCTTCTTTAAAATCTTTTACATCATATTTGTTGCCAACTTTTGGTATATCTGTAAGTAAAATAACTTTCATATAATTTTATTTATTTAGCTTGTAATATTTCGACAGCTTTATCCATTTGTGGATCTTTTTTATTTTCAATATCTTTTACAGTTATAGGAACTACAACATCAGGCTCAATTCCTTTTAGTGAAATTGAAGTTCCATTTGGAGTGTACCAGTTTGCTATCGTAACCTTGAGTGATGTATCATCTGTAATTTTTACAAGCTCTTGAACTGAACCCTTACCAAAAGTTTTCTCTCCTACTATAGTTGCTATACCATGCTCTTTGAGAGCACCAGCGAGTATCTCAGAAGCGGAAGCAGAACCACCGTCAACCAAGACCACAAACTTTAATTTATCAGTAAATACTTTAGGTCCATGACTTCTATAAATAGTTGGCTTACTTCCCTCTTTCCCAGAATTTTCACTCAAGATCACATCTCCTTCATTTATAAACCATGAGCCGATATTAACAGCTGACTGCAAGTACCCACCAGGATTACCTCTTAGATCAAGTACCAATTTATCTGATTTTGAATTTATAAATTCGACAAGAGCATCTTTAAATAGGGTTGCAGAATTCTCAGAGAAACTATAAAACTTAATAACAAAAATGCCATCATCTCTTAATTCTGTGTCTATTGTTGGGATTTGTATTTTACCTCTTTTGATCACGATATCACGTGTAGTATTTTCTCCTGTACGAAATATTGTAAGAGTGACAACGGTACCATCTGGACCACGAATAAGATCAATAGCTCCATCGATAGACATTTCATTTGTACTTTCTTGATTTATTTTTAGAATTTTATCTCCAGCTTTTAAACCAGCATTCCAAGCTGGTGTATCTTTAAGTGGAGCAACTACAGTTAAAACATTATCTTTTTTACCTATCTCTGCTCCTATCCCTTCAAATGATCCTTTTATCTCTTCGCTAAAAGATTTATTTTCTTCTGGTGGAAAAAA
>JBGSQV010000052.1:0-13523 GCA_041737855.1 Minisyncoccia bacterium
AATCAATTTATAAAAAAATTAATTAAATTACTTCTTTTTCAGGAGCTCTGTCATTATTGGTCTCAATAAATTCTTTAATTGTTTCTGTATCTATGGTATCTAACTTAATAAGATACCCCCATGAAGTAAGTGCCACTGGGACATCTAAATTTTCTCTAGGTAACATTATCTTTTTACCAATTGCACTATTAAATACTTCTTTTATTTTATCTACATCACTTTGAGATAGATCGCTTTTATACCAAACAACAGCAGCCCCATGCTCCATACTATGAAGAATAAGTTCATCTGGTACTGCTTCATCTTTTATTCCAGCTCCTGCTACACCAGCCCAGTGCCATCCAGAAGTTGGAGGATTAGAATTATACTCTCCGTGTGATGCTCCCTTAGCAACATGTAGAGCAGGAAGAAGAGGTATCTTTTCACCCATCATTTGTTTACTAAGTTTTTCTTTTGTAGCTATTTCGTCTCTACCAACTAATAACATTCCCCCACCTAAAACTAGGATAGTAAAAACTATCACACCTATTGTTATTTTTGTTTCAATTTTCATAATTTTATTTATTTAATTTGTAATTCACTATCAATTAATTGTTTGACTACACTATATGGCTGAGCTCCTGAAACAATGTTTTTACCTATTATTGTTCCTGGTGTTCCGTTTATACCAAATGAAGACCCTTCCTCTCGATCAGAATCCATTATTTTTTGATAAATATCAGATTTACTATTCATAAGTTGCTCAACTTTTACAGAATCTATACCAAGGCTTTTTGTAAGAGTAATAATATCTGCTTTATTACCCCAATCTGCATTCTCCCTATCTTGTTTGTCATACATAGCTTTGTGCCATAGGTAGAACTTATCAGGAGCAACTTCCCACACAGCATGTTCTGCTAATCCTGCTGTTTGTGAATCAGGACCAAGGAATGAAAAATCTTTAAAAACAACTTTAACTTTCCCCGTTTCAACATAATCTTTTACTACTTGTGCCATAGCATCTTCTTCAAAACGTTTACAGAATGGACATTGATAATCTGACCAATACGCAATAGTAACTTTTGCATTAGGGTTTCCAATAAAAGGATTATCTTTTATGTTTACTTTTGTTATATCTACAGTCTTTTGTTGAGTGGCTATATCTGGCGCCTGATTATTAACTTCAACCTTTGGATTTGTTGAATTTTTTGATAACCCCAAATATAATCCCCCTGCTATTATGATTCCAGCAACTATAATAGCAGTTGGTGCTGATATTTTATTCTCTTTTTTTTGTTCTTTTTCCATATTTTTATTTACTTAATTAATTTTTTAATTTTATTTACAAAAAAAACCCTTCTTCTGAGGGTTTAGTGGACATTCAATAAAATAGCTATTCAACAAGCATTCTAATATTGAGGTCCTAAGAAAAAACAGTTGGACTATTTTCAAACAAAGATAACCATCTGCTTATTTTTTGTTTTTGATGAGAATAAAAAGAATTTCTAAATCGATACTTAGCTTTAGAAAAAATAAACTCTGTTGATCGTAAAATATGAGGGGTAAGGAAAGTTAAAATAACTAACATCAACAAACTAAAAGAAAAAAGGAGAGCCTTTAATACATTTTCTCCAAATACAACGGATGAAAAACTATGGTATGCATTTAAGTGAAAATTTAAGTAATCTAAAGAATTTACTTGATAGGGACAATTGGAATCTTGAACCGTTGATGCTATACAACCACCATCTTTTCCTTGCATTGATGTATGCATTCCAAAAACACCAAACAAAGAGAGACTCAAAAATGCTATTAGCGAAAATATTCTCAAACTTTTCATTATTTATCTATAATACCCCCAGGGGGTATAATGTCAATATCCACAATTAACAAAATTAGCTATTCCCTATTATTTGATGGTAAAATAGTAAGATATGGAATCAATTTTAAGGTCGGATATATTTTTCTTTATTACAGCCATTGCTGTAATAATCATTACTGTATTTATTCTTGTGGCTTTATTTTATTTTATAAGAATGATGATAAATTTTTATAAAATATCAAAGGTTTTAAGAAGCTATACAAAAGATACAGAAATTGAACTCAGAGAAATAGGTCACCACATAAGACATAGTCCTATCTTTACTTTCATTTTTGGTAAAGAGAGAAATAAACAAGAAGCAGATAGAGGTTCAAAGAAAGTAATTTAGTTATTGTTTTTATTATTAATTAATATAATCGCCAGTGCATAAAACTATGGCGTATTAAATAAATATTATGGCAAAAAAAGTAGCCAGTAAAAAGGGTGGTTTCGGAGCAAAAGAAATAATAGAAATAGGGGCAGGTGTTGCAGCTCTTGGTGCAGCAGCATTTGTACTCTTTGGTCCAGAAGGTAAACAAAATCGTAAAGCTATTAAGGGGTGGTCAGTAAAAATGAAGGGTGAAATAATTGAAAAGTTCGAACAAGCAAAGGAGCTTACCGAGCCGGTTTATCACCAGATCATTGATAGTGCTCAAGCAAAATACGCAAAAGTAAAAAGTGTAGATCAAGAAGAACTCAATAGAGTTGTCGGTGAAATGAAAAAACACTGGAAGGCTATAAAGAAAGAGGCTTCTGGAAAAAATAAAAAGCCGGTTAAAAAAGCTAAAAAGACAACAAGTAAATAAAAATTAAAAATTCCTCCACTCTTGGAGGAATTTTTAATTGTATTATAATAAACAAATGAATAACTTATATGAACAATCTATAGAATTGCACAAAAAGCATGGTGGTAAATTAGAATTAAAAAGCAAAGTCTCTCTTTCAAATAAAGAAGACCTGTCGCTTGCTTATACTCCAGGAGTAGCTGGGGTCTGCCTTGCAATAGCTGAAGACAAAAGATTAGCAAGAGAATACACCTTAAAGAAAAATACTGTTGCGATAGTCTCAGACGGTACAGCAATCTTGGGTCTTGGAGATTTAGGACCTCTTGCTGCAATACCTGTAATGGAGGGTAAGGCTGCTATTTTTAAAGAATTTGGAGGAGTTGATGCATTCCCTATTTGCTTAGATACAAAAGATACAGAAGAAATAATAAAAGCCGTAAAACAAATTGCTCCAGTTTTTGGTGGAATAAACCTTGAGGATATTTCCGCACCAAGATGTTTTGAAATAGAAGAAAGACTAAGAAAAGAATTGGATATACCAGTAATGCACGATGATCAGTGGGGTGCTGCAACCGTATCTCTCGCTGCACTTATCAATGCTCTTAAAATAGTAGGAGTTGATAAAAGTGAGACTAAGGTTGTGCTCTCTGGAGTCGGAGCTGCTGGAGTTGCCACAGGAAGACTTCTCCACTCATACGGCATAACCAATACTATCTTCTGTGATAGTAAAGGAATCATAAATTCAAAAAGAGATAACTTAACAAAAGAAAAAATAGAACTCTTAAAAGGAAGCACAATAGAAGAAAGAGACGGTGGATTAGAAGAAGCAATAAAAGGAGCCAATGTTTTTATTGGACTATCAAAACCAAACATTCTTACTTCTGATATGGTTAAAAGTATGGCGCCAAAACCAATAATATTCGCTCTTGCAAATCCAACACCAGAAATAACTCCAGAGCTCGCCTACGAATCAGGTGCTGTTGTTGTCGCTACAGGAAGATCTGACTACCCAAATCAAATAAATAATTCCTTAGTATTTCCAGGAGCATTTAAAGCAATGCTAGATAATAAAATTCCACAATTTGAGAATAAAATATTTGTAACGGCTGCAGTTGCACTCGCAAATATGATAGAGAATCCGACACCTGAGAAAATAATTCCAACTATGTTTGATAAGGGGGTTAAAGAAACTGTGTATAATGCGGTATCTTCCCTTAAATAATATGATAAAATCATATTATCAGGCGAATTTTTACTTTTGTAAAAATTTTAGCCTTTCATTATAAACGTAGTGTTGATATACTATATATATGTTAGATGAAATAAAAATAGATACAATCGAGTGGTCAGCTCCAGAGTACTCTCATAAAGAGAGAGATGCTGATTGGTTCTGGGCAATAGGTCTCATCGCAATAGTTGCTTGTGGTATTGCTGTTTGGTTACATAACTACATATTTGCTGTATTTATATTCATCTCTGGTGCTACTCTTATAATGTTTACCATGCGTGAACCACAAGAAACTACTTTCATTATTGAAAAGAGTGGTGTTACTCTAGGAAGAGAGTTACATGAATGGAACGGTATCAAAAGTTTCAATATTAAAAATAATGAAAAAGATATCTACGCGAAGTTACTTATAGAAACAACTAAGCATTTCTTACCTATTTATACACTCCCTCTACCTAAAGATAAGGTAGAAGAAATAAAAGAAAATCTAGAAAAAGTAATCCCTCGATCTGAAATACAAGAATCACAATCAATGCTATTTATGGAGAAGTTGGGATTCTAGCTTGCAGATAACCATATAATAGTGTAGATTTAGACCGTATTAATGGTCCCGTCGTTCAATGGATAGGACGCAACTTTGCGGAAGTTGCGATGCAGGTTCGATTCCTGCCGGGATCACAATAAAAAAAGCTAGGGTTACCTAGTCTTTTTTATTGTGATCCCGAGCAAGCAAACTGCTTTGCTTGCGTGCAGGAATCGAGCAGCGGAGTCATATTTTCTCAGTAGAGAAAATAGACGAGCTGGTGACCAGACAAAACTTTTTGACGAAAAAGTTTTAGTCGAGGTCGATAAGCGTACTCGCGGTCCTGCCTTAATCCTCAGCCATAAAGACCTTATTATTAAGGTTTTTATTTATATACCCGCCTGCGACGCTATGCGTAGCATTTCGGGCAGGCCTAGTTAGTGTTCCGAACTTTTGATATAATATTAAATATGAAAAATAACAAAGGATTTGGTGTAATAGGAATTATATTAATAATAGTTGGTGTTTTAGTTGTGGGTGGAGGAGCTTATTATTTGGGCAAGAATAGTAAAATTGATGATAACCTCCCTCAAAACAAAGGAGATGATTTAGAAAATAATTATAATAATAGCAAAATTAATATAAATCCTGAGATTACAAATATTAAAGAACTTATCTCAGGTGGTGATAATTCTCTCGGTGATCCTTTTTGGAATTATCAACCTAAATGGTCTCCTGATGGGGAAAAAATATTAATTAGTTCATATCCAACTGGTATATATGTTAATTATATAAATAATAATGAGCAAAAATTCCTAACAAACGATGGTACTGGGGCAGGATTTAGGTATAATTGGTCACCAGATAGCAAGGCAATAGTTTATCTTTCAAGGGAATTTAAAAATGGGCAACAAAATAATATCATTAAACTAATAGAAATAGAAACTGGAGAAATAATTGAATTAACTCAAGGAGTAGGGTCATCTATGCCTTATTTTACTCCGACCAGTGAAGTAGTTTATTCTTATAAGGGTACTTTAATTAAAAGAAAGTGGAATGGTGTCTCCATCGGTAAGGAAGAAACCATCACTAAAAATGTTCCAGCAAATGTCGTTATTCCTTCTCCAAAAGGAAATATATTAGTTGTTGAGAACGATGAAGGAATTATGAGTTTAAATAACAATGGTGATGATAGAAAGATAATAGTAAAAAATGAAAAAAATTCTTTTGCTTGGGGGGTAAAATTTTCATCTGATGGTAATAATATTTTATTTTCAAATAATGTAGGTTCAGAATCTCATTTGTTTGTCTATAGTTTTAAAACTGAAAAAACTGTTGATTTAGGTAATGGAATGGATTATGATTGGCTACCAAATAATAAAATTGTATATAATATAGGAAAAGATGATGGTAATATTATGATTGGTTCAGAAATTTATGTAATAAACGCAGATGGTACTAGCAAAAAACAAATAACATACACAAAAGATAAGATTGAAGTAGGTCTCGCTGTTTCTTTTGATGGTAAATTCATAGTGTATATGGATGAGAATAAAACAGGAAGTATGTATATAGGAGATTTAAAATATTAATAAATATCAAGTAATTGTCTAATCTCCCTAAATGAAACACTTCGGGCTGGAAACACCTATTCCACTTAATAGTTTGTAAGTTATCTCTCCAAGCGAGCTTATGAACTTCATAGACTATGCAAGGGCTAGTGATTTCAGTTCATTTACACTCATCTTTATAAAATCACGACTCTTAATTAGTTCGGAAATCCAGATACTAGGTTCACATAATGAATTTCCACCAAATTGGTGGTTTTTTCATTTGTGATATAATACTCTTTAGTCGCATTTATAAATTTAATTAAATAAAAATATGGAAGATAAAGAAAAAATTGAAAGTAAAAATAATTGCTGTGAAGATACAAAAGGTTGCTCTAATTGCATGAATGGTTGCAGTAATATGCATGGATACCATCATAACTTTGGTGGAAGATGTCATATAGTGAGAAAAGTAATTTTTGTATTTATTATAATTGCTGCATTCTGCTTTGGAACACAATACGGAATGATGAAAGCATCATATAGAAGTGATTATCGTTTTGAAAGAGGGGGTATGATGGACTGGGGTTTTAATCAAGTTAGACCAGTTCAACAAGGAGCCACAGGTTCTGTAACAGTTGATGTCACAAAGACACCAGCTCCCGCAGCACAACAATAATCAAACAATATAAAAACCCTCAAAATCTTGAGGGTTTTTATATTGTTTGATTTAGAATTACTTCCCTTCTGCCCAATTTTTAACTTCTTTGTAAGTAGATTCTCCGCAAATAGTTTTCCCTGTAATTTGATTTAAGAAAAATGGAACTCCTCCGCACATATCTTCTCCTTTATCTAACTCCATCATTAATTCATCGTTCTCTTTATTATTCCAAACTTCTAACTTTTTAATATCAAACCCTTCACCAATAAGCTTGTCTACGTGTTTTTCAACAGTAATACAATGAGGGCAATCTAATCCATAAAAAAATAATAAATCTTTATTCATGGGTCAATTATATCATAAATACAAAAGCGTATATTTGAATAGTCTCATAAAAGGGGCTTTTGAGGCTGTCGAGCCGAAAACTGAGCAAATTTTTACCAAAAAATTTGTGTACCCTTTTAGGAGAGCTATTCAAATAGGAGCTTCTTTAATTATGAATTTTTTCAGAGGGACGACCGCTCCCCGTGAGCGGTCGTCCCTCTGAAAAATTAGACAAAATAAAAATCCCCATATAGGGGATTTTTATTTATTTTGTGATTTTTGAAAGTCTAGATTTCTTACGGGAAGCAGTATTTTTCTTTATTACTCCTCTCTTTGCAGCTTTATCGATAACACTGTAAGCTTCAGGTAATAATTTCTTTGCTTCTGATTGCTTTTTGTCTTTAACTAATTTCTCAATCTTTTTTACAGATTCTTTTATGTTCTTTTTATTACGATCGTTCATTGCTTTTTTAACAAGTGATCCACGTAAAGCTTTTTTAGCTGATTGTGTAATAGGCATAATTTATATATTTATTAACTACTAATGACTGTTCTAATTTAAATGATTTTGTTCAAATCCTGCCGAGACACCAGCAAAACTGAATACACGAATATTACCAGAAATAGCCGAAAAGAGCAATATTTGTTATTATTAAATAATGATCGCAAGAATAGAAGGAATAATTGTTCATACATCTGAGAAGTTTTTGATTGTTGATGTCTCTGGTGTTGGATATAAACTATATATTACAACAGAAACAATGATATCTTCAGCATTAGGAGAGCATGCTTCTTTCTGGGTTCACACAGCAGTAAGGGAAAATTCTATTGATCTATTTGGATTCAGAAATATAAATGAGATGTCTTTCTTTGAATTACTGCTTGATGTTTCAGGAATTGGTCCAAGATCTGCCTTATCTATTCTCGGAGTCGCCCCTATTGAAACATTAAAGAGGGCCATTGCCACAGGAGATACTAGTTATTTAAATAAAGTTTCTGGAATTGGTAAAAAAACTGCAGAGAAAATAATTATTGAACTTAGAGACAAACTTCAAGATTATAAAAATGATGATGATACTTCAGAATCTCTTCGTGATGAAAGCGATATATTGGAAGCTTTAAAATCTCTCGGTTATTCACAAAATGAAGCTCGTGATGCACTAAAACAAGTCCCACCTACTACACTAGGAATGAATGCTCGAATCAAAGAAGCCCTGCAAATTCTAGGTAAGAGATAAACTATTTTATGCCTGAGTTACCTGAAGTCACAACTACAGTAAAAGGATTACAAAAAGTCTTACCTGGGCTTGTTTTTGTAGATGTATGGACTGACCTAGCAAAGAAAAATCAAAGAATCAAGCAATTTACTGAAACAATCAAGAATGAATCATTTTTTAAATCTTTAAAAAAGAAAATAATAGGTAAAGAAATAATAAAAGTAGAAAGAAGAGCAAAAAATATATTGATACATGTAGAAGGTGGTAATACAGTTCTAATCCATCTGAAAATGACAGGTCACCTTCTCTTTGGTAAATATGTTTTTAATAAAAAAGATAATAAGTGGGCTCCGGATAAAAATGAAAGAGAATCCTTGTTTGACCCATACAACAGATTTATCCATGTAGTTTTCACTCTCTCAGATAAAAAGAATACGAAACATTTAGTCTTTTGTGATTCACGAAAATTCGGTAAAGTAACAATTATTTCTGATTTAAATAATACTACTCACTTGAAAGATATAGGGCCAGAACCCCTTGAGAAAACTTTTGATTTTTCAAAGTTTAAAAGTCGCCTACTATTAAAACCTCACTGGAATATAAAGACAGTCCTAATGGATCAGTCAGTAATAGCAGGTATAGGTAATATTTATTCAGATGAAATGCTCTGGTCTTCTGATATACACCCAGAATCAAAACCCAAAAATATACCAGATAAAAATTTACTGAAACTATGGAAGGAAATGAAGAATGTGTTAGAAAAAGGTATAGATTTTGGTGGTGACTCTATGTCAGACTATAGGAATATCGATGGCCTACGAGGAAATTTTCAAAACCATCATAATGTCTACAAAAAGAAAAATACTAAATGTGTGAAAAAAGGTTGTGATGGTGTTATAATAAGGAAAGTTATCAATGGTCGTAGTGCTCACTTTTGTAACACTCACCAAAAATTATTTAATTAAAAAAATATTATATGGCAGAAAAAGATAAGAAAAAAGATGATAAGAAAAAGCATAGTAGTCACAGTAAAGGAGGCCTACCATTTGGTCTTGAGGTTCTTTTGTTTGTAGTTGCTGTTTTTATCCTTTGGGTACTTACAGGTGGAACAAAAAAAGAACAACCTAAAACGACTCCTCTCTTCAATCCTGCACCAGAAGTTACTCCAACAGTTCCAACAGGAGGATACAGCTACTAATCTCTTAATATTTTAAATAAAGCTACTCCACAAGCGACAGATACGTTGAGGGATTCTTTTTTACCATACATAGGTATCTCGGCGATAATATCACATTTATCCAACACACTCTTGGGTAAGCCTGTAACTTCTGGCCCCATAATGATAGCCACCTTGTCTTCTATTTTAATTTTTCTATAGTCTACTGCTCTCTTATCTTGCTCTACAGCTATTATTTTATACCCATCTTTCTTAAGGCTATTCAAGAGAGGAATTAATGTTTTCTTATATTCCCATGGAATCCAAGTCTCTGCTCCAAGGGCACTTTTTGCAATATCTTTTTGTATTCTCCCAAACTTATCTGTAGGTCTTGGTGTATACCCTGTCAGAAATATCTTAGATATCCCCACAGCATCAGCAGTGCGAAAAATCGCTCCTATGTTTATGGCTGAACGTATATCTGGAAGTATTAAAATGGAATTAATTTCTTTTTTCATTCGTTTTATTTTTCATAATTAAAATAATAAACAATATTGTAGTATCAAAAATAAAAAGGTATAGCGGGTAAAGAAAATCTGACAACATTAAACTATTCACAGCAAAGAGACTAAGCAGACCAGCAATAGAGCAGGAAAGCCAAGCGAGATATGTTTCAGATTTATGATTTTTGTATGTTTTTATTATTGTAGGTATTCCAAAAGAAAGATCAGCTAAGACTGCAAATATTATAGCAATGAGTGGCATATCAAAAGCCTGCCAAAGTATTACTCCTAATATTCCAGCAATAAAAAATACATAATCATATATTGTTGTAGACCAAACTCCTACTTTTTTATAAATAGAATAAAAGACAACGATCAAGCAAGACAAGCTGTTCGCAAATATTATGACCGAGGACCACTGCCCTCCGTCGTTTAACATCGCAAGCCCTCCGATCAATGTTATAAAAAACCAGCCAAGCCAAGAGAGGTTGTGAGGGTAAATAGTTCTTTTATTAATGTTTATAAAGTATGGGACCAATCCACCAAAAGTAAAAACAGCAGATAGGATACCAAATACAGCCTTAATTTCCATAAAAAGATTATATCATTTTTTAACCTTATAAGATAAGACCCTTTTGACAAAAAATCCCCAAAATGGTTATATGGAATAAAAGTTACTTAATTTAAAAAGAGATAGAAACATGAAAAAGGTATTATTATTTTTAATGTTAATAATAAGCTCATTAGCATTAGCAGGATCTTTACCTGCAAAAAAAGAAAAAGTGGTTCTTACTGGTAAAATGATATTCAAATATGGTAAATACACTCCTATAAAATTTTATATGAAAGATATAGGAAAAGGTAATTACTCTCTAGTTTTATACCAAGAAAACAAAGGAGACGCTGATTTTTTGATTAAGAGTGGTGTTATCATAAACAACATCTTGAAAGAAAGAATTGACTCAACTATTTGTACAAACCAACTGAGAATCGAAAAAGACACCAACTTTCTTTTCATAAATTTTTCAAACAAGGAAGTAGAGGATATGAACAAAATTGAAATTTTCTTTTTAGGATTTAAATTAGTCTCTAAAATAGAAAAGAATCTAAACTGTGAAATATATCCAACTTAAAAAAGGTCGCTATATAAAATATAGCGACCTTTTTATTATTTAAAATTTCTTAATTAATTTTATACCTTCGATTTCGAATGTTTTAATCTATATCTAAACATCCATTTAGCCAACTCAACCAATACTACATTGAAAATACTCCAACCAGCGACCAACCATAGCCAAGAAAGCGGCATAGGTGCCATCTCAAAAAGATTACGCATAAAAGGAATCGACATAGTAGCTATTAGAATAATGATTCCAATAACAACGGCTATATTTAACTTTTTATTTGAGAATGGATTATAAGAGAAGATCGGTTTATATAAACTTCTAAAAGAGAAAGCTATGACCAAGGTATAAATAGAAAAACAAGCAAAGAAAACTGATCTAGCAATCTTTATATCAACTCCATTTTGGAGTAAAAGATAATAAAGTATAAATATCAAGAAAGAACTGACAACACCGAGACCAAGAGATAAAACTTTTACTTCAGTATTAAGTAAATCTTTATTAGATGATTTCTTGTTCATACCTTTATCAAAGTTCTCATCATAAGCAAAAGCAAGAGAAGGCAAACTTCCTGTAAATAAGTTGACCCAAATAATCTGCAGGGCTGTAAGAGGTAGAGCTATATTCATGATAAGACTTCCCCCAATAACAAAAACTTCATCAAGAGAGTTCGACATCAGGTAAATAAAAGTCTTTCTAATATTAGATAAAATCCTCCTTCCTTCATCTATCGCCATACTAATAGTCTCGAAGTTATCGTCTAATAGGACTAAGTCTGCGGCGCTCTGAGCCACATCACTACCCGACCCGAGAGATATTCCTATATCCATCGATTTTAATGCTGGTGCATCATTCACACCATCCCCTGTCATTGCTACAACCTCACCCAACTGTCTGTATAAGTTACCAACTCGTAGCTTATCTTCTGGTGTAACTCTAGCAAATATTTTAATTCTTTTTAGAATTTCTAATAACTGCAAGTCTGTCATTATATGAATATCGTCCCCAGTTAGAACTTCATCTTCTTCAACCTTCCACCCCAAACTTTTCGATACTGAAACTGCAGTCCCTTTCAAATCTCCTGTAATTATGACAACTCGAACTCCGTGAGCTTCTATATTATCTATAGCTTGTGGAACTTCTTCTCGGATAGGATCAAAGAAAGATAGTATTCCTTCAAATTTAATATCTTTAATTTTCTTTATATCAATATCATTTGCTTTAAAGGTACCTACGGAAATAAGTCTCTTGCCGTTATTACTAGCCTCTTGTATCCACGACATTATTTTTAAGTATGAATCTTTATCCACGTCAGACATTTTTAATAAAATATCCGGAGCCCCCATTATGATACAATGCTCACCACTTTTAGATATTGAAAATTTATTTGATGAATTAAATGGTAAGTAAAGATTATTCTCTTCTAATAAAATTTTTCCCAGTGGAATACTATGAAGAGAGGAGGCCTTCGCAATATTAACCTCGAATGGTTTTCCAGAAAATAACCAATCTTTCTCTTTATCATTTGGATTTTGAACAATGACATCAATATTTTTGAGAGATAAATTCAGTATATGTTTTTGGTCTTCGGAGAGATGCGTAATATTTGAATCAGAAAAATCTTCTTTTATTAATTTTAAAAATGGATACACTCCCACCAACTCCATATCTGCTTTAGTCAAAGTCCCCGTCTTATCAGTCATGATCAATGTGGTTGACCCAAGTGTTTCGGCTGCTGCTAGCTTTCGTATAATACCTTTCTTTGAAGCTATTCTTTCTGCCCCAATTGAGAATATTACAGTTAAGGCGATCGGTAGTGATTCTGGTACAGCTCCTACTGCAACCGCTGCTGATAGTATGAGCATTTGAAACAAAGGCTCCCCCCTGATAACACCAAGGGCAAAAATTCCAAGAACGATAAACAATGTCAGAACAAAAATGTACCAAGATAGTTGACTTATACCTTTTTGGATAGGAGTCTGAGCTCTATCTGTATATGCAACCATGTTGGCGATTTTGCCCAACTCAGTATTTGATCCAGTCTGAGTTATAACAGCAGTACTGAACCCTTCTACAACAAGAGTTCCCGCATAAACCATATTTACACGGTCAGCCATAAGAGAAGCCTCTTTTATTATTTCTGAAGTTTTTGTTACAGCGATAGATTCCCCTGTTAAGATAGATTCATCCACCTTAAAACCATTATCTGAAATAATACGAGCATCTGCTGGAATTCTAGAACCATAAGATAGTTTGATAATATCTCCAGGAACCAAAAAAGAAGAGTCTATCTCCTTTTCTTTTCCATCTCGGATAACCCTAGAACGTTCTTTAATATAAGTAACTAATTTATCTAAAGTATTCTCTGCTTGATACTCACGATACAAACCAAGCCCTACGTTTATGACAACTGCTCCAATAATGACAGACATATTGACCCACTCCCCTAAAATCCCAGTCAAAACAACTGCCCCAATAAGAATAAAAATAAGAGGGCTCATTATTTGCCTGATCGCAAGCTTGGCAATATTTACTGTTTTTTTGTTTTTAATTTTATTATCCCCAAAAGTCTTTAGTCGCTTATCTATCTCCTCTTCGCTCAATCCATCTAG
>JBGSQV010000068.1:0-2441 GCA_041737855.1 Minisyncoccia bacterium
CCACCTCTTCAGTATGCATTTAAATACCCAGCAGTATTATCAATGTTTTTCCCCTCAGGTAAACCAGATATTTTTGTACTTTCAGTTGAAGAATTAGCATCTTTGTACCACTTCCCAGGTATGGTTTCTGAAACTCCAAGCTTCAAGCGTATTGAGTCAAAGATTGCAAAACCACCTTCAAATTTGCCTGTATAGTATATGGATGATAGTCTTAATAAAATCAAACTAATAAATAAAATATCTAAAAAATTAATTTTACAAATATTTTTAGTATTGATTGTTTTTGTATATTTTTTCTTGTCAGCCCCTTTTGGTGGTAAGGATATAATCATTCATGTATCAAATGGACAATCTATAAGTTCTATTACCTCAGAGTTGAAAACTGAAAATGCTATTAGGAATGAATTTAGTTTAAAGTTTTTTATTAAATTATTAAAACGCGGAACGGGCGTTGTTTCAGGAGACTATCTTATAAAGAAAAATTCTCCAGTTTGGATTATTGCTTGGCAGGTTGGTAGGGGAAATCATGGTATATCACCAATCAAGGTTACTCTCAGAGAAGGTTTAAATAATATTCAAACTGCAGATTTACTAGCAAGTAAACTTTCTGGTTTTGATGAAAAATTATTTTTAGAGAAAATAAACGATAAACAAGGATATTTATTTCCAGATACTTATTTTTTCTTCCCACTTGATACAACCGATGAAATAATAGAAAAATTATTAAATAATTTTAATAGAAAAATAAATAGTCTTAATTTATCTATAGATAAAAATAGTAAGGAATTCTCTGATGCTATAATCATGGCCTCAATCTTAGAAGGAGAAGCTGGTGGTAAGGATGATATTGGAATAATTTCTGGTATTCTTTGGAAAAGAATTTCTCTTAATATGCCACTTCAGGTAGATGTAGATAAATCTACTTATAATATAAAAGGTTTGCCTTTAAAACCGTTAAATAACCCAGGTTTGAGCTCTATAACAGCTGCACTAAACCCAGTTAGTTCTCCTTATCTGTATTATCTTCATGATAAAAATGGTACAGTACATTATTCAAAGAGTTTTGAAGAACATAAACGTAATATAAGTAATTATCTAAAATAAAATGATTTTAAAAGTAACAAAACAAAAAGACTACGAACTTATAGATTCAGGCGATGGAGAAAAGTTGGAGAGGTATGGCCAGTATGTACTTAGTCGTCCTGACCCCAAGTCTCTTTGGGGTAAAGGTAAAGAAGAAAAAGTTTGGGATGATGCTGATTTTAAATTTATAAGAGAAAGAGATAAAACTAAATGGGTAACCAAAAATAAAGTTCCTAAGAGTTGGCAGATAGAATTTGGGGGATTAAACTTTTTTATCCGTCCAACTTCTTTTAAGCATACGGGTATTTTCCCTGAGCATCTTTCAAATTGGAAATGGATAGATGAAGTGATCAAGGATCATAAAAAGTCTTATGGTAGACCAATACAAGTTTTGAATTTATTTGCTTATACAGGAGGAGCAACACTTGCTTCTTCAAAAGCAGGGGCAGAAGTTTGCCATGTAGATGGATCAAAAACGGCAGTAACTTGGGCGAGGGAAAATGCAGAAATATCTGGACTTTCAAAAAATGTTATTCGTTGGATAGTAGAAGATGTATTAGTTTTTCTTAAGAGGGAAGCTAAGAGAGGTAGAAAATATGATGCCATAATTATGGATCCACCTGCTTTTGGAAGAGGACCAAAAGATGAACTTTGGAAACTAGAAGAAGGGTTCCAGGAGCTTATGCGTCTATGCAAAGAGATACTATCAGACGAACCTTTGTTTATTATTATCAACGGGTATACTGCAGGGTACTCACCTATTGCTTATGAAAATATTTTGAAAGATTTAATGAAAGAGTTTGATGGTAAGATAGATATAGGAGAACTAACCATAGCAGAGAGTGATAGTGACAGGTTGCTTCCTTGTGGTATATTTGCAAGATGGAGTAGAAATTAATTTTTGATTTTTAAACACCGGCTTCTCTCTGTATAGCTCTCCTAAAAGGGTACTCAAATTTTTTGCTAAAAATTTGCTCAATCCTCCCTCCGTCGAGTGTCAGAAGCCCCTTTTTAAGAACTACCCAGAGATACGCTTTAGCACTTTTAGGCGTATCTCTAGATAGTCTTTCCAGAGGGACTTTTGAGACTGTCGAGGCGAAAACTGAGCAAATTTCTAGCAAGAAATTTGTGTACCCTCTGGGAAGAGCTATTTATAATTTTTCTTGATATAATAACCCTATGAATAAAGATAAAAATTTATTATTTTTCTATGGACTAGATTGCCCTCATTGTGTAGTGGTGGAAAAGCATGTAGATGATTTGATTTTAGATGGTTTTGGTATTAAAAAATTAGAAGTTTGGAACAACAAAGAAAATGATCTCTTGATGGAAGAACTAGATACGGGGGAGTGTATGTG
>JBGSQV010000071.1:0-10620 GCA_041737855.1 Minisyncoccia bacterium
AAAAATTGATACCACAAATATGACGAGTTCATCTGAACTAGTTGATGTAATCCAAAAAGAAAAAACTGGTCTTAATTCTATAAAAGCATTATTCCTTACAAAAAATATAAATGGTGTACCAGAATTATTAACAACAAAAAACTTTTTGTTGTTACTTCAAACCACTGCACCTGATGCACTCATTAGGTCATTGTCAGATAAATATTTACTTGGAAAATATTCAGTAGCAGAACCAGCAACTAACGATAACAAATCTACGGTGTTCCTAGTTTTTGAAACAACAAATTATCCTCAGACCTACGCCTCTATGCTAGACTGGGAGAAAACAATGCTTAGAGATTTATTTGCTTTATTTGATATAGACACCACTGGATCAAATAGCTCACTATTCGAAAAACAATGGAAGGATATAATAGTAAACAATAAAGATGCTCGTGTACTCTACGGAGAAAATGGAGAAGATCTACTATATTATGTATTCGTTGATAAAAATCATTTCATCATAACAAATAGCATAGATACACTTAAAGAAGTAACCTCAAGATTAATTACTAAAAATGCTCAGCCATTATAATTATTGTCATTTATTATATAAATGCTAATATATAAATATGAAAATCTATAAAACAAAATTAGAAGAAGAAAAGAATTTATTAATAGAAGAGCTCGCTGAATTAGGTAAAGTGGATAAGACTGGTGACTGGGAAGCTACCCCTGACGAAGAATCTAGTAGCCAAGATGTTCAAGATACAGCAGATATGGCAGAGAAGACAGAAGACTACGAAGAACGCTCTATCAAACTAAACTCACTAGAAGAAAGACTTGCTGATATAAACAAAGCTTTGAGTAAAATCGAAGATGGAAGTTACGGAATCTGTGAGAATTGTAATAAGAAAATAGAAGAAGATAGACTAGAGGCAAACCCAGCAGCTCTTACTTGTAAAGAGTGTATGGAAAAAGTTATATAATTTTTATTAAAACACCCAAATAGCTATTTGGGTGTTTTGTATTTTATGTCATTTTCAAGAATTTATTCAGCTCAAACACATTTATTAAAAGGCAAAATTGTTACCATTGAGGTAGATATCACAAAGAAAACTTTGCATTCTTTTACTTTGGTTGGACTTCCAGATAAAGCTGTAGATGAATCAAAAGATAGAATGAGCTCTGCCCTCAAGAACTCTGGATATAATTCTCCAAAGAATCAAAATCAGAAAATTGTTATTTCTCTTTCTCCTGCTGATTTGAAAAAAGAAGGACCCTATTTTGACCTAGCTATAGCTCTAGCGTATCTACTTTCAGCAGAAGAAATAAATTTTGGCCCAGAGGGAAGAATTTTTCTTGGGGAGCTTTCTTTGAATGGAGAACTACGTCCTATAAAAGGAGCATTGCCTCTGACAGAGATTGCAAAGAAACTTGGATATAAAGAAATTTTTCTTCCAATAGAAAATGCTGAGGAAGCAGCACTTGTAGATGGTATTACAATTTACGGAGCTAAAACCCTAAAAGAAGTTATTGATCATATTTATATTCCAAAGAAAGATAAAAAAGGTAACAACATAGAACAAGATAGACCAAAAATATCTCCCCAACCTCAAACACAAATAATTTATAAAGAAAAAATAAATGGTATTGATTTCTCTGATATAAAAGGGCAAGAAGGTGCCAAGCGTGGACTTGAAATTGCGGCCGCAGGTGGACATAACATAGCCATGTCTGGGCCTCCTGGTACAGGTAAGACTATGCTCGCTCGCGTATTCTCACATATACTTCCAGATTTAAACAAAGAAGATATCTTAGAAATAACAGGGATTCATTCTATTGTAGGACTACTAGAAGACAGCCTTGTTACAGATTCTCCTTTCAGAGCCCCTCATCATACAGCTAGCTATGTGTCTATGATAGGAGGAGGAGCAAATCCAAAACCAGGAGAAGTTACTCTTGCACACCGTGGAGTTTTGTTTATGGATGAATTTCCAGAATTTGAAAAAAGAGTCATAGAGTCACTTCGTCAACCCCTCGAAGATAATTGTGTTTCTATTTCTAGATCCAAAGGATCTGCTATATTTCCATCCAATTTTATTTTAGTTGCAGCTATGAATCCTTGCCCTTGTGGCAACAAGGGAAGTAAGCAAAAAGAATGTATTTGTAAACCTAGTGACTTAGATAGGTACAAAAGAAAACTTTCAGGACCAATTATGGACCGCATAGATCTCTGGGTGACAGTCTCAAATGTTGATTACGAAAAACTCTCAAATGAATCCGAGGATGGCGAAAAAACCGAAATGATAAAAGAAAGGGTTATTAAAGCTCGTGATATCCAAACAAAAAGATTTAAAAATGGAGCTAAAAAAATAAATACAAACAGTGAAATGAATGTTAAAGATTTAGGAATTTATGCCCCTCTTGATGCTGAAACTAAAAAAATATTAAACCAAAGTGCGGAGAGGTTACAACTTTCTGCTCGTGCATACCACAGAACCATAAAACTCGCTCGCACTATTGCGGACCTAGAAGAAAGTGAAAATATTTTAATTTCACATATACTTGAAGCTTTACAGTATAGACCTAGGGAGAATTAGATGATTACTTGTAGATAATTTAACAGCCCCGAAGCGAAGCTTCGGGGCTGTTTGTTTTGTATTTAAAATTATAGATCAGAAATTAATAAACTGGAGGTTTCATCTTTGAACCATTAGCATTTATAACTTCAAAGTGAAGGTGTGGGCCAGTGGAACTTCCTGTATTTCCAAGAATACCGATTACTTGACTCTGAGAAACTGTTTGTCCAAGACTTACTAAAGTTTTACTTAAGTGAGCATATCTTGTTGTAGTGCCATTAGGGTGAACAACATCGATATGGTTTCCATATCCTCCACCACAGCTCCTATATCCTTCAACACAACCACTAATTACTTTTGTAACAACACCATCAGCTGCAACCTTAACAGGAGTAACTCCTTTTACACCACCTAAGTCTACTCCAGGGTGGAATCCGCCATGTCTTGAACCATAAGGGGAAGTGATTCTTCCAGGAACTGGTCTTATATAATAACTTGAATCTACTTTAGTGTTTGACGAAGTAGAGGTTGTTTTACTTGAAGAAGTAGAAGATTTTGACTTTGAAACAACTACTTTAATAATACCGTTTGGTACGAATATCACATCTCCTGCTTTTAATACATCTCCATCTAAAATACCATTGAAAACTAATATATCTTGAGCGTCTGCTTCGTATTTATTTGCTATACCACCTATGGTATCTCCACTTTTAACTATATGCTTCACACCTGTCACAGGAAGAATGTTAAGCTTTTGCCCAACTGATATCTTCTCTCCTGAGATATTGTTTTCCCAACGGATTGTGTTAGTAGAAACATTAAAGGTATCAGCTATCTCTGAAAGAGTATCTCCAGGAGCAACTGTATAAACCCTAATTTGGTCAGAAACTGAACTTTTCTCAAATTTAACATCTGGAGACACTAATAGTCCATCGTTTGAAATAAAAGAATCATCTTGTACTATAACGGTATTATCGGGATCATTCATATTATTCAAGTCAGGGTTGATGGAAGACTCTAATAGAGGCATTGTTTGAGAGTTAAGAGTAGGACCATCATTCTTTATAATAGGAGCTTCACTTGCAGAAACCTGTGTACCTAGGATCATTGAGCCTATATCAGAGAAAAAGCCAGCATTTGCCTGTGAGGGAATACTAGCTATTAGGGAAAGTGCGATTAAAAAAGAAGAAACCTTAACAATAGAAGGCTTATTTAGCAAGGCTATTTTCATCTTTGGGTGACCTGATTGCGCAGGGCCATCCTTAGAATCTTGTATTGAGTTTTTTATAAGTTAAATTAATAGTTACATTATCTTACCCCTCGATTAGGAACTACAGTACGACCGCATAAGCGATGCTGTAATTATATAAGTAAAATAGTGTAATTGTTACAATCGTCTCGGAAAGCTTGAAATATAAAGCTTTTTGGGTATTTTCTGTATTCGTGAGACCCATACCAGAGGCCTACTTATATAGGGTAACTTAGATAGAAATGATAGTCAACGAAGTTATACACAGTACAAAACAGGACACATAAGTAAGATAAGAGCAAATTAAGTACTTGACAAGTACAACCCAATATGCTATACTTTAATTAAATAATTCTCAAATAATAAAACAATTAAATTCTACAATCATGAAAAAGTTTTTTATTTTATTACCGATCTTTGTAATCATCATGTTTAGTTCGTGTGAAAAACCCGTAACAACTACAGTTACCACTACTACAACCAAAGCTACAATGACCGAACCGGGAACCAATGGGTTCCTTATCAGTCAAAGAATCGTTGTTCACGGAAACACCGTTTGGGGTTTCTCTCGTGAATCTTATGGTACAGGATTGCAGTGGCGTGATATTGTTGCCCAAAATCAATTTTTACAACAACCAGGTCGTGTTTATTATAACAACGACAAAAAAATGTGGATCGTAAAGATCTACCCTGGAGAAGTCGTAAAAATAGGTGGCGAAATTATTGTACCAAGTTGTGTGTTTGAAGAAACAACAACTACCATTGAAAAAACAAGCTCTCCGGAGCCTATAATTCCTTGGTGGGGATGGTTAACGATTGTTGGAGTTATTGCACTTATTATTTGGTTGTTTAGATCAAATAATAATGCTTCATCTACAGCAACAGCAAACGCAACATCAACAGCAGCAATTGAAGTTGATATGGTGGATGGACTTTGTTTTGATCATTCCGTAAGATTGGCAACAGTCAACAATAACCATGCATTATTAATGCGTCGTGAAGACAAAATGGATAACATGATAAATCTTATTGGAAGAGCTTCCGACAAGGAACTGCTAAGTCATTTTCATTTCAACTTAAACCCAGATAATTTTGTGGGATCGGTTGATTACAAAAATGGGATTGCTACAAAAGAAGAAGTAAAAAAAGTGGATCAAAAACCACAAAAAGTAGAGAAGAAATAATCTTTTCTATCTTAATCATAAAAATACCATTGAGAGTAATCTCAATGGTATTTTTTTGTCTAAATTATATTAATATACGCTTGACAATCTATATATTTTTATGCTATAATATAAAAAGTTAGGTAAATATTATACCCTTAGGGTATATAATTAAAATAGTATAATTATAAATCAATAATTTTATAAAATATCTAAAAACTATTATATGGAAAAAAATACAAAAAAAGGAAATCAGGTTGAGGCACCTATAGAAGAAGAGTTGATACGTCAAAAAGCTCAAGAGATTTATGAGAACAGAGTGAAAAATAATATAGATGGTAATGAAAAGGATGATTGGAAAAAAGCAGAAAAAGAATTGACTGAAAAAAGTAATAAAAATAATCCAACTAAAATAAGAAAACCAGCTGACCTAAAAGCAATCAAAAATAAAAAAAATGCAGATAAAACTGTTATTAGTCCTGATGATAAAGAAAAAGAGGAAGTAAAAACATCAGAACAAAACAAAACGATTAATCCTGAAAATAAAAAGGGTGTTTTTGCAATTGAGGATTTACTAAAAGTAGGAACAGAGTTTAAAAGCAAAGAGGGTTTTATTTTTGTAATAACAAAAATCATAAAACCAGCTAATGAAAAAGAAGAGGGGAAAGTTGAAGCTATAGGTAAAGACCAAAATGGTAAAGATACTCTTTTTTCTTTTAAGGCCAATCAATTAAAAAAACAACTTGAGGATGGATATATAGAAATAACAAAAGTTTCTGATATTGAAGAAAAAGAGGAAACAGAAGCTGAAAAAAAACTTAGGGTTATCAGAGAAGAATATCTCAAAGAATACAAAAAGTGTAAAAATGAAATGCATAGGCAGCTTGCAATAGAAAAGACAAGTACTAAAGTATTTAATGCTCTTGCTGGAATAAAAAATATTTTCTCAAAGAAAAAGATAGAAAAAAAGGTTTTTAAAGAAGAAGACTTTTTCACAGAAAAATTTAAAGAAACAAAAGAAAGATACAATCAAGCCCGAATAGAAATGGGTAATGAAATGTATGCAACAAGAAAAGCTGAATTAGAAAAAGCTGGTCTTTCAGGGGAAGAGCTTGAGCTAGCTCTTACTCAATACAAAGCTACAGAAATTCTTGCTAAAACAATAATAGACGAAAGACAAAAGATTATAGATGCGAGAGGTCCTGAGAAAACTGCTCTTTGGAAAAAGTTAGTGGATGGATACATGGCAATAAAACCACGATGGAAAAGGGTAGCATTATCTACTGCAATATTTTTAATACCAGCTACAGTTGGGGTTGGTGTAGCAATAGCTGGAGGAGCTGCAGGAGCAACAGCATTAGCCGGATTAGGATGGCTATTTACTACTAGAGTTGCTAAAAGCTTGGCGGTAGGTGTTGCTATTGGACACTTAAGTAAAGGGGTTGATTGGGCCAGAAAAGGATCTGATTCAAGATTCAAAGAGAGCCAAGAAATGAAAAGAGAGGAACTCCAAAGTAAATTTGCTAAAGGAGAAATCGATCAAATTGAATACGAAAAAGAAATAGAAATAATTGAAAAGGAAGATAAAGAAAAAGCTAGAAATCGAACTTTATTAAAAATGGGAGTTGGTATAGCCTTAGCTGGAACAGCTGGTTACTTAGCATACGATGCTTTTGGACATGGAATTGCTAGTGCAGATAGTGGAATAGATGCTCACACCGGAGCTGATATGAGTAATCATATACCAAATATTCCTGTACATGGAAGCGTAGAAGCAGTTGCCGACCACGGACAAGGAGCTATCTCAACATTACGAGAACTTCAACACAATTTAAAAATTGAATACGGTGGAGATTTAGATAATGCTCCAGTTGGAGTAAAACATATATTAGAAACAGACCCACACAAACTTGCAATGGAGTACGGAATGTACAAACCAGGACAAGTTGATGAGAGTGCTTTTGATTTACATAGTATTAAAGTAGATGGAGAAGGCCATCTAACTTATCAAATAAGTGGAAATCATACAGATATTAATACAGACAATACTTATGATGGTAAAATGTTTGATTCTGACCACTCTGGAGTAAAAGTTGAAACACCTGTACAAGAAACACCATCAGGTGATTACTCTACACCAGAACAAGTTGATCCTATTACAGGAGAACCTATGAATATAGATCATGTGAATACTGTACCAGAGCAAGTTGACCCAATCACAGGAAATAGTATTCCGGCAAATGGAATACCAACTGAAACAGCTCCACTACAAGGACTATCACAGGATCAATTAACAGAAGTGGGTGAAGTTAGTAAAGAAAATATAAATCATCTTTTCCCTGGAAAACCAGAGCTATGGGATAAAATCTCTAGTCGTGTTTCCGCGGATAGATTATTGGAATTAGGAAAAGGTGGAGTTCAACCAGAATACCAACCACTTGTATCTTATATTGATCATCTAAAAGAAACTTCAGGACTTGAACCAATTGGGCCAGACCTTACACACACAGCAGAACCAATTCCTGACTATATACATCGTGCTCTTGAAAAAATAGAAGCTGCAGGAAAAATAAATGAGGTTAAATTATCAGGAGGTGTCTTACCTATAGAACATGCTCCAACAATAACGCCAGATCATATCACTACTCCTACAATAGAACCTGATCATATAGTTGGTCATGAAGCAACTCCTGAGCCAGTAGCACCTACTGAAAATCCTGTACTTCATACAGAGCCAGTAGTCACACCTGAACATGTTCCAACAAGTGGAGTAAGCCATGAGCCAATAAGTTCAAATGCTACCCCTGAAACAATTGCGGGAGGAGAACCTATATCTTTAACTCCAGATCAAACAATAAGCTCAATGATGATTATAAATGATAATCAGTTACATATTTTTGGAGATAATCCACTTAGTTCCAACCTAGCAGATAGAATAGGAGGTGAAGAAGTTGGAAAATTTATACATTCAACAGTGGAGAATAGTCACTGGAAAGATTTATATAGTGGAGATCGTATGGGGCTTGATTCCTTTAAAGAAGAAGCTTTAAAAAATATTCATGACAATCTATCTTCTTATCTACACAAACTAGAAAGTGTTTCAGGACTTCACCCACAAGTAGGATCTACTTTAGAAAGTAGCGAGACAGTTTCTCATTTTATAAATAGAACTGTGGAAGAAATAACAAGACATGGTGACTTAGATAAAATTAAGATAAAATAAAATTATAATTAATAATTAATAGCCGCCTACGCTTAAAGCTATGGCGAGCCAAGCAAAAAAATATATGTTTAATGAAATAAATAAAAATATAGTTCTAACATTAGGAATCAACACATTACCAGTAGAGAAACAAAAAGAAGCCATGGAGCGTCTTGGTGCTATCGTTTACCAAGAGGTAATGCTTCGTGTTCTTGATATCTTATCCGAAGAAGATAAAGATGAATTTGAAAAGTTAATAGAAAAAGATCCAAATCCAGAAACAATGTTTGGTTTCTTGTCTGACAAAATATCAAATTTTGAAGAAATAGTAAAAGAAGAAGCAGAAAAATTAAGAGACGAAAGTGCTGAAATAATAAGTGAAATTGGTAAATAAAAATATCATGCTACAATATGAATCATGCAGTATCTTGATTCTTTAAATGATAAACAAAAAGAGGCAGTCCTTTATACGGATGGGCCTCTTTTGATTGTAGCTGGGGCTGGGGCTGGTAAGACAAAGACTGTAACTCACCGCATAATCCACCTTATACACTCTGGGGTTAATCCTGAATCTATCCTAGCTGTAACCTTTACAAATAAGGCTGCAAAAGAGATGCGAGACCGTATAATGACTATGCTTGAAGAGCCTATTCACGGGAATGATATAAAAAATGATAATTTTGGACATATAAAAGGAGCTCCTTTTGTTTCTACCTTTCACTCTCTAGGAGTACATATAATAAAAGAAAATTCACACTTAATAGGCTTAAATAAATATTTCACTATCATGGATGAGAGTGGGGCTATTAGTATTATAAAAAGTGTAATGAAAGAGCATGACATAGACCCAAAGCAACACGAACCAAGAAAAATTAAATCTATAATTTCTAAATCAAAAGGGGACTTCATAACAGTGGACACATATAGTGCAAATGTAGGAAGTGCAATACAGAGTATTGTCGCTACTATCTGGCGTGGATATGAAGCACAATTAAAAAAAGAAAAGGCTCTCGACTTCGATGACCTACTTCTTGAAACAGTTTTAATTTTAAAAAAGTACCCAGAGATAAAACAAAAGTACCAAGAGAGATGGAAGTATCTTCATGTAGATGAGTACCAAGATACAAATGAAGTGCAGTACGAGATGACAAAACTTCTAGTGGGGAAAGATGACAATATCTGTGTAGTTGGAGACACTGATCAAAATATTTATAGCTGGCGTGGAGCAAATATAAAAAACATGCTGCACTTTGAAAAAGATTTCCCGAATGCAAAGATAGTAATGCTAGAACAAAATTATCGTTCAACAAAGAATATTATTGAAGCAGCCAATAGCGTCATAGAGAAAAATGTTTACCGTGTCCCTAAAATTTTATTTACTGAGAATGTAGTGGGTGAGAGTATAAATATTTGTGAAGCATACGATGAGCAGAGTGAGGCTTCATTTGTCGCAGAAAAAATAGATGAACTCATGAAAGAAAATAATCCAGAAGATATTGCTATTCTTTATCGTGCAAATTTTCAATCAAGAGTACTTGAAGAAGCACTTCTAAATAAACAAATCCCTTATCAAGTACTAGGAGTAAAATTTTTCGAAAGAAAAGAAATTAAAGATTTACTTGCATACGTAAGAGTTTCTTATAATAAAGAAAGTTTATCTGATATAAAAAGAATTATAAATATTCCAACACGTGGAATAGGGAAGGTAACAATTGCAAAACTTTTCTCAGGTCAGATGAATGATCTACCTCGAAACACACAAGAGAAAATAAATAATTTTTACAAAATAATTGATGACATCGGAGAATACCTAAAAACACATAAACCCTCTGAATCTATTAAGTATGTAATAGAGAAAAGTGGTATCAAAGATGAGCTTTCTCATGGTACTAGTGATGAGCAAGAACGCTTGGAAAATATGATGGAATTGGTAACTTTGGCTATAAAATACGACAACATAGAAGACGGAATGGAAAAGCTTTTAGAAGATGCATCTCTATCAAGCGATCAAGATACTTTAATTCATGAAAAAGGAAATAAAGGAGTTAGACTTATGACAGTGCATGCATCAAAAGGACTTGAATTCAAATACGTTTTCATCACAGGTCTCGAGCAAGATCTTTTTCCCCACATAAAAGATAGAATGAAAAAGAAAGAAGACACAGAAGAAGAGAGGAGGTTGTTCTATGTAGCAGTTACTCGTGCAAGAGAAAAATTATTTTTATCTTATGCATCACTTCGTACAATTTTCGGAATGAAACAAGTAAACACTCCAAGCGAATTTATTTATGATATTCCTGCACATCTCACAACTTTCGAACAAGCTTATTCTTCAAGTGGAGAAAAAATAGTTTATTTATAAAAATAAAAACTCCAACAAATAGCTCTTCTCAAAATGCACGGATATTTTCTTGCTAGAAAATTCCTCGTGCTCGGGCCGTCGCC
>JBGSQV010000080.1:0-6866 GCA_041737855.1 Minisyncoccia bacterium
TATCACCTTCTTCTACAACCCCAGTCAAGAATTTGGCAGCTGTTTTAGATGAATCAAAACTATAAATTTCTTTTTGAGAAAAACCTTTCTCTATTGCACCTTCGGCTGTGAATTTTGCCCTAGGACCAACGACAACCAAAATATCAGCGACACCAACAATCTTTTCTCCTATGACACGGTGTTCTTCTTCCGTAAACTTTCCTAACTCAAGCATATCCCCAAGTACTGCAATCTTCCTCTTACCCTCAAGTTCTTTAAGCACTTCTATAGCTGCTTCCATTGCAACAGGAGAAGAATTGTAAGTATCATCAATAATTACAGAATTATTTATTCCTTCCATTAGAGAAAGTCTTCCTGGTGGAGTTGTGTATTCACTCACCATATTTATAGATTCAAGTAAGTCACATCCGAGCTCATGGGCACAAGCGATAGCCGAAGCTGCCTGTCCAATATTGTGTATACCTAAAACATTTGGCAAATTTATAGGGAAAGTATTACCTTCGTATTCTAGTTTAAAATTAATTCCATTTGGAACTTTTATATTATTGCGTGTTGTATATAAATAAGTCGGATGAGTAGAATGATAAGTAGCATTCTCATGTGTACCAAAAGATACAGTTCTATTGGCTGACTTAAGGTGTAGAGAGTAAACCTTATCATCATCATGATTTAAGATAAGTATTCCATCTTTCTTTAATGTGGAAACTATCGCACTTTTTTCTTCTATGATATTTTCCACAGAACCAAAGAATTCTACATGTACAGGTTTGTCTGGGAAACGAGTAATAATGACTACATCAGTCTTGAGCCATGGAACAATATTTTTCTTTATATCACCTGGCTTACCAACGCCAACTTCGAGTATTAAATATTCTGGGTATTTACCTTTAAATAAAATTAGAAAAAACCCATGTATTATATTTTCAAACCAAATAAATGGATCGTCCCAACCATTTGGAGAACCAAGTACAGTAAGAGGTAAACCTATCTCACTATTGAAACTCTTTTCACTTTTACGAACAGTTTTAAATTTAGATAATACAGTAAAAATAGCATCCTTAGTAGAAGTTTTACCAACAGAACCAGTTATAGCAATAATCTTTGGCTTATACTTTTTAATTATAATCTTGGCTTGCCATGTTATTATAGAAACTATAATTTTTTTGAATATATTTTTCATATTATCTATCTGGTGGTACGTTATAATAATTTAAAATAAACTTCGTTATATTTACAAATGGTGGCAATAAGGTCTGAGAAGAGTATTTTATTTGCTTTGGATTCTTAAGGAAAAGAAAGACTATAAATTTGGGGTCATATGCAGGGAAATAACCAAAGAAAGAGTGCAGGTGACGATCTGTATAATACCCCTTTCCGTTCTCTTGTGCTACTTGTGCCGTACCTGTTTTTGTGGCAACGCTATAGTGATCTATCTTGTATGAACCACTGCCATATGAGTCAAATACATGAATCAGCATTTTAGTCATAGTATCTGTTGTATCTTTTGTAAGTAAATTTTCTTTTACTATAGGATAATCTAAGGTTTTTGATAAACCATTATCATATTTTACTTCTTTAACTAAATGTGGAGTTATTAAGTTACCCCCATTTGCAATAACAGAGAAAGCTCGAATAGCTTCTACTGAAGTGAGAGCAATACCTTGACCAAAAGCAGCATTAGCATACTCAATGTCTCTAGGACTATCTAAGTTACCGATAAGACCAGATGTCTCATTTGGTAAATCAATACCTGTCTTTTCTCCTATCGCATAAGACTTCATATAAGATCTAAATTTATCATTTCCAAGTTTATTCTCAACAAAAACCATACCAGTATTTAGTGATTCATCGAGAACTGTTTGCATTGTAGCTGTGCCTCTACCCTTTTTATCAAAGTTGTTTATTGTCTTTTTATCAACAACAACAGAACCAGCATCAAAATATGTTGTCTCGGGAGTAACTACTTTCTCATTAACAGCAGCAGCCATCACAAGAGGTTTTATAACAGATCCAAATTCAAAAACATTTTCAACAAGTGGGTTACGATAGACACCTACACTTGGTACACTTTTAAAATTATTCAAATCAAAATCAGGGAATCCTGCAATAGCGTATATCTCACCAGTTTTCGGATCCATAATTATTCCACCCGCTTGATCCGCACTCCACTTATTTAAAGTATCTGACAGTTCAGACTCAAGAGTATATTGAAGAGATGGCTCTATCGTAGTTACTATGTCACCCTTATTTGTATTTGAAAGTGTATCTTTTATGTTTGAAAAAACTTCAGCAAAGAAATTTACATATGACTCATCACTTGGTTTAGATAAAGTAGTATTATAAAAACGCTCTAATCCATACTGACCAGTCAAATCATCTCCTTTATATGCAAGGAATCCTATAGCATGTGCTGCTAAACTTCCTCCTGGATAAGATCTCCAATTATCTTTATAGATAGATACTCCTTTTATATCAAAACTCTCTATCTGGTCGACTTGTTCTTTTGTTAACTCTGTTGCAACTTCCTCATAAGGATCATTCTTCTTTGCTGCTTTAGCCAAGAAAGTAGCTTGGTCCATTTTCAAAAATGGACTGAGTTTTGTATAAGCATCAGCTGGATCTACTATATTTTTTGGTAAAATAGCCATTTTAAAACCAAAAGTAACAGTAGCAGCTGATACCAGAGAACCATCTTTTTTAGAAAAATATATTGATCCTCTTTTAAAAATATTACTAGCTGGAGTTATGTATTGTTTGTCAGCTTTTTCTGTATACAAATCCTTATGTATTACTTGAACAAAAAATAGCCGAGTCAAGATGATACCGGCTACTAAAAAAATACAAAATATTACGAATCTTATTCTTAATTGGAATGATGATTTATTCATTAACGAATAGCGACACGATTAGCAGTATCACGTAATGCAAAAATATTCTGATGTGCTTCCACAAAACCATGAGCGAGAGCATATTCTTTATTTATATTATTTGCATTATTTAGATAAGTTAAATCAAGTTGGTTTACTTCGCTTGTCAAAGTTGCCACAGTAGCTTCTAGTGACTTGCGAGCAATCACATCAAAAGTAATAGACCCTACTAAATAAATATATACAGCAAAGAGTACTATAGAACCACTGACTAATACACGAAATAATTTCTTTTGTGTATTTGCGTTTTGTGTTATGTCTTTTGTTATTTTTTGTGTTTTTGTCATAATATTTATATTTTTTCTATTAATCTTAATTTTGAACTTCGTGAACGTGGGTTTGATTTTACTTCTTCATTGCCCGGAATTATTGGCTTTTTTGTGATAACTTTTGCAATTCCTTTTTCCTTTAACTCTATAAATGCTTTTTTGACTATTCGATCTTCTAAGCTGTGGAATGTAATGATTGCTATGCGTCCACCAGCTTTTAATCTATCGAATCCTCTCTGTATTACTTGCTCCAAGTTATATAGTTCACTATTGGTTGCGATTCTTAATGCTTGGAAAGTTTTAGTGGATGGATTTATCCTTTTCCCTTTATAAAACTTACCGATAGCTTTATCTATAATCTCATTCAAATCAAAAGTGGTTTCTATATCTTTCTCTTTTCTAGCTTCTACTATCGCTTTCGCAATTCTTCTAGAATATTTCTCTTCTCCAAAACCATAAATGATATCTGCAATAGTTTCTTCTTCCCAAGTGTTTACTATTTCTTTTGCTGTAAGGTCTTCATCATTGGGATCTTTCTTCATCGTCATCAGAAGTGGTTCATCTTTCAAGAAAGAGAATCCTCTACCAGCAGCTTCAAGTTGGAAAGAACTAATACCTAGGTCTAGAAGTATCCGGTCAACACTCTCTATACCTAGCTCATCTAATACTTTATCCATATCTTGGAAACCAATTGTTTTAAAAATAACGTCAGATGGTGTATCACCTATGAGCTTTGTAGCGCGCACTATAGCATCAGCATCAAAATCAAGTCCGATGATTTTGATATCTTTGCCAAATCTTTTGATCATCTCAAAAGTGTGTCCTCCACCACCCAAAGTACCATCTACAATAACATCACCTTTCTGGATATTTAATCCATCAATTGATTCATCTTTTAATACAGGAATATGTGTCATATTAAAGAACTCCTATCTGCCCCAATTTATCAGCGAGGGCGTCTGCCTGTGTTTCAACAACTTTCTTATAATCGTTCCATACCTTTTCATTCCAAATTTCTGCACGATTTTGGACACCAATAACAACCACCTTGTTTGTTAGGTTTGAACGATTTTTTAAATTTTCCGGGATTAGTATTCGGCCGTTTGTATCTACGTCTACTATCACAGCCTGACCAAACATAAATCTCGAGAAACTTCTATTATCACTTGTAAGCATTGATGAATCTGAAATCTTTCCAGATATTTTTTGCCATTCTTTTGTTGTATAAATAGAAAGACAATTATCAAGTCCTGGGGCAACAACAACACTCTTCCCCATCTCCTTTCGGAACTTTACGGGTAATGACATTCTGTTTTTGTCATCCAATGTATGTGTGTATTCTCCAATAAGCATAATAGTTAAGTAAAATATGGTTTATTATTTATTTCCCTAAAACAAATTTTCTAAATTTGTTCGGGTGAGCATTTTTCTTAAAAAATGCTTTATCCCACCTTATCCCACTTAGTTATATTATAAACCACTTCGTCCCACAATACAAACATAATCCCCCACTTTTATGTGGATAACTATATTAAGTATTTATCCTTTAAACATTGGACAAAATAGGAAAAATGTTATATATTATAAAAAAAATTCATTTAAGTTAACTTAAGATAAAATAAGATTATGAAAAGTATTTATGATCATTCATGCTGGAGTTTCAATCCTTTTAATTCAAAAATTGAGCAACCGACTACGAATAACGAAGAAAAGGTAAATGTTGAAACTGAAGAAGATTCTTTATCCCGTCTCGATAGATGTCGAGAAGAACTAGATAAAGCAATTTCTCTAAATGAAAAACAAAGAGAATCAATGGAAAATACTTAAAAAAATATTTTCTCCAAAAACAAAAACGCCGATCGAAGTAAAACTTCGATCGGTATTTTTAATTCCTAATTTATTATTCTCTCGGTTTCATTATTGGAAAGAAAATAACATCTCTTAGATTTTTCTGTTCAGTAAGGATCGCTACTAGTCTATCGATACCCATTCCAAACCCTGTCATTGGTGGCATACCGTGCTCCATAGCAGTTAAGAATTGCTCATCTATATCCATTGCTTCTTCATCTCCACCTTCTTTTGCTTTTGATTGAGAAACTAGTAACTCTCTCTGAACTACAGGATTCACAAGCTCAGCGTAAGCATTTGTAATTTCTGCACCGGCAATAATAAGCTGAGATGCTTGAGCTGTACCATCAGCGTTTTGCTGAGCGAGAGGTTTCAAATCTCCTGGGAAGTTTGTGATAAATGTTGGATTAATTATTTTTCCACGAGAAGATTTCTTATAAATTTTATCAAGTAAGTTTCCTCTTCCAAGTCTCTTTACATCTTCTTCTTTTACTCCCCACTTTAAAGCTTCCTTTTTTGCTTCTTCAAGAGTGATAGTTTCAATATCTATATTTGCATCTTTTTTTAATAATTCTCCAAATTTAACACGAGGCCACTCTGTATTTATATCTACGTCTACACTACTACCATCATTATCATAAACTTTAAAAGTAGATTTACCAGCCAAATCAAGAGCCATAGACTTTATCATTTCTTCAGTCCACTGCATATTGGTATCGAGAGTTTGATATGCGGCATACCACTCAAGCATTGTGAACTCTTGCAAGTGAGTAGGATCTGAACCTTCATTACGAAAATTCTTGCCTATCTCGTATACTCTTTCGTATCCACCTGTCATAAGCTTCTTGTGCTCTAACTCAAGTGCAATACGAAGGACCATAGGCATATCGTAATCATTATGGTGAGTATTGAATGTTTTAGCCATAGCACCTCCTGCTTGATTCTGTAAAATAGGAGTTTCTATTTCAAGGAAATCTTTTTTATCAAAAAATTCTCGAATAGATTTAACTACTTTCGAACGAGTCACAAAACGATCATAAACTTCTTTATCCATAAGAAGATCTAAATACCTTTTACGATAAGTTTCCTCTTGATCTTGTAAGCCGTGCCATTTATCAGGTAATGGAAGAAGTGACTTTGTCGCCATGGACCAATCTTTTATTAAAATACTTTGTTCACCTCTTTGAGTTACAAACAAATTCCCCTTCACTGTGATAAAATCTCCATTGTCTACAGTCGAAACAAATAAATCAAAAATATCCTCCGGAAGTTCATCTTTCTTGAGAACTGCTTGGAAACGATCAGACCCAGACTGAAGAACCACGAAAAGGATTGCGCCTTGTCCACGAACAATCATAACCCGCCCAACTGTAGAAATATAATTCTCTTCTGATGGTTTTAGTAATTCTTCAAACTTATTTTTAATCTCACTTATAGTATAGTCGCACGAAACAGAAGCCGGGTATGGATTCATCCCTGCTTCTTTTAATAATTCTATTTTTTTAATCCTAGTGTCGCGTAATTCTTCTATTGATGCCATATACTCTATTGTATATCAAGAAGGGTGTATTTGACTAGCCCCTTAGGAGTTTTGATAGATACAATGTCCCCTTTCTTCTTTCCGAAAAGAGCTTCTCCAAGTGGAGATTTATTTGAAATTTTGTGATTTATCATATCTGCTTCTTCCGCACCTACAATACTATATGTGATTTCTTCTTTTGAATTTTCTTTTTTTACTTTTACAGTAGTTCCGATCTCAACATTAGTACTAGAATGCTTACGAACAACAACTGAAGATTTGAGCATGTGTTCTATCTGAATT
>JBGSQV010000002.1:0-3364 GCA_041737855.1 Minisyncoccia bacterium
GATCAGTACAGAAAAGGAGGTTTAGGGGATGTCGTTATAAAGAAAAGATTGATAGGTATACTTGAAAATATAATAAATCCAATCAGAACTAAAAGAGAGGAGTTGTCAAAAGATAAAGAAAGTATTATGAAAATACTTGAAGATGGTACAGAAAAAGCAAGAATTATCGCAAAAGAAACAATGGCCGAAGTTAGAAAAGCTATGAAAATAAATTACTTTAAATAATTTTATGAAATACTTCTTTGCACTTATACTTGTTACTCTGAATCTTGTGAATGTCCCACTCAACAAGTTATATATGATTGTTCAAAAATGGTATTTACCAATGTGGAAGAAAGATAAAGTTATCTATTTTGCTTTTGCTCCATTCTACTGGATACTCGTTGCGCTTACATTCCTTATCGGTTATCCGTGCGAAAAGTTGGCACATTTGGTTCATTAATTATTAATAATAAATTGCATTGAATTTATATATGAGAGAAAGAAAATACATAAAAGATTTAAATAATTTTGTAGGGGAAGAAGTTACTATCGCTGGGTGGGTAGATGTTCGCCGTGATCAAGGGAAAATGATTTTCTTGGACTTTCGCGATATGACTGGAATAGTGCAAGGTGTTATTTTACCTAACTATACTGAAACATTAGAAGTAGGTAAAACTCTTCGAAGTGAATTCGTAGTTAAAGTAAAAGGTAAAGTAAACAAAAGACCTGAAAGAAATATAAAAGAAGGAGTTCTAAATGGTGATATTGAGCTTGAAATAATTTCTATCGAAATATTAAATGAAGCAAAAACTTCACCATTTCAAGTAAATGAAGATACAGCTGGAATAAACGAAGACCTAAGGATGAAGTATAAGTACCTTGATCTAAGAACTACAAGAATGCAAAAAAATCTTCGCATGAGAGACAAGGTTGTCTCGTTTTTCCGTGAATATATGCATGATAATGATTTTATTGAGATAGAAACTCCAATAATGACAAAAGGGACTCCTGAGGGCTCTCGTGAATATCTTGTACCATCAAGATTAGAGCCAGGAAACTTTTATGTACTACCTCAATCACCTCAACAATTCAAACAGCTTGCAATGGTTGCGGGCTTTGAGAAATATTTCCAAGTTGCAAAATGTATGAGAGACGAAGATACAAGAGGTGATCGTCAGCCAGAATTTACTCAGCTTGACTATGAGATGTCTTTTGCAAGCCAGGAAGAAATAATATCTTATACAGAAGATATGTTTATAAAAATGGTTCAGAAGGTTTATCCAAATAAAAAAATACAAGAAATTCCATTTCCTCGTTTTACATACAAAGAATCAATGGAGAAATATGGTAATGATAAACCAGATATACGTACAGATAAAAATGACCCAGACTTACTTGCTTTCTGTTGGGTTGTAGACTTTCCTATGTTCGAGAAGAATAGTGAAGGTGGAGTACAAGCAGTACATCATCCATTCACTTCTCCAAAAGCTGGTGATGAAGATTTATTAAATACAGATCCTCTTAAAGCACTTGCGAATGCTTACGATATAGTTCTAAATGGATATGAACTTGGTGGTGGTTCTATAAGAATACATCAGCGTGAATTACAAAATAAAATATTTGAAATACTTGGATTAAAAAAAGAAGATATAGAAGCTCGTTTTGGTCACATGCTTGAAGCATTTGAATATGGAGCTCCTCCACACGGAGGATGTGCAGAAGGAATAGATAGAATAGTAATGCTTCTTGAGAATGAACCCAATATTCGTGAAGTTATTGCCTTTCCTAAGACGGGTGAAGGAAAAGATTTAATGATGGGCTCACCATCGTCTGCTTCAGACAAGCAACTCAAAGAGCTTGGTATAAGTATAAATAAAAAATAATATGTCAGAAGAAGTAATCTCATCTCCTTATAGTGTTCGCACGGGAACCTTTGAAGGCCCTCTTGAGTTACTTCTTTCTCTTATTGAGCAAAGAAAGCTTTTTGTAAACGAGGTATCACTTGCAGAAGTTACAAATGACTACATAGCCTATATTAAAACTTTTTCAGATACATCTTCTGAAAAGCATATTGCCGATGTTTCCTACTTTATTCTAATATCTGCAACTTTAATTTTAATTAAATCAAAATCTCTTCTTCCAAATCTTTCTCTAACAGATGATGAAACAGAAAAAATTACAGATCTTGAAACTAGATTAAAACTATATAAAATTATTAAAAGTGCTAGTATGGAAATAGGTAATAATTTTGGTACAAAAATAATCTTCATGCCCAATGAACGTATTTGGAGTGAACCTATTTTTTCTCCTGATCCACTTATTACATCTCAAAATATAGGCTCATCTATTATGGAAGTTATAGCTCATCTACCAAAAAAAGCTGAGAAAATTCCAGAAGTAGAAGTGAAAAAAATAATCAATATAGATGAGATAATAAATAGTCTGACAGATCGAATTCAAAATGCGATGAATCTATCATTCAAAGAGTTTACGAGATCAAGTGGGGCAGGGAATCAAGAAGAAGCAAAAGTTCACGTTATTATTTCATTCCTCGCTATGCTAGAATTGGTAAGAGAGGGAATAATAGACGTTATGCAAAATTCATCTTTTGGAGATATAGAAATTAATAAACAACAAGAGGCATTAGAAATCAGACCTCTAGAATTACAAAATTAATTATATGGAAATATCATTAGAATCAAAAATTGAAGGTTTACTTTTTTATAAAGGAGAAGATGTCTCAATTAAAAAATTGGCAGAGCTTTTGAAAGTAAGTGAATTAGAAATAGAAGAAGGCCTCAAAAAATTAGAAACATCTCTTGCTGGGCGCGGTCTTGTGCTTGTCCGTAAGAATGACTCAGTTGTTCTGGGTATTACAAGTGAGCTTAGTCCTCTTATAGAGTCAATTCGTAAAGAAGAGGTCACAAAGGAACTTTCTAAGGCCACACTTGATACTTTAGCTATAATTCTATACAAGAATGATACTTCTACAAGCTCTGGAGTCTCTAGAAGTGAGATAGACTATATTCGTGGGGTAAATTCAAGCTTTATTCTTCGAAATCTACTCGTAAGAGGACTAATAGAGAAGATAACAGATGCGAAAGATAGTAGACGTGCGCTTTATAGACCAACATTTGAAACATTATCATTTATGGGTATCACTTCTATAGACCAATTACCAAACTACACACAAGTGAGAACTCAATTACAAGAAGCTTTAAATAATCAAACAGAAAACAATGACTAACGCTTTAAAAATTTTCTTACCAGCTATAATAAGTTTCATTATCGGAATACTTTTAACTCCGATTGCTACACATTATTTTTATAAATACAAAATGTGGAGAAGGTCTTCTAGGATCAATAATATCCCAGGTAAGGA
>JBGSQV010000008.1:0-4457 GCA_041737855.1 Minisyncoccia bacterium
TAAAAATCTTATTAAAAAAATAATAGATGATGGTGTAGAAGAGCTTAATGAAAGAACTGGGCATAAAACAAAAGCACTCCCAGGACTTACTTTTCAGATAGATTTAGAAAAAGAAGGATTCCCTATTTTAACATTACGTAAACAACCAATTAAATCGCCGATAGCTGAACAAATTTGGTTTATACAAGGAGAAAAAAATACAGAATTTTTAAGAAAATATACAAAGATGTGGGATGAATTCATAGAAGAAGATGGAACAATAAGCTCTGCTTATGGTTACAGGTGGAGGCACCAATTTGGAAGAGATCAACTTGGTAAACTCGTAGAACTTTTACAAAAAGAGCCAAGCTCTCGCCATGGAGTAGTAATAACTTGGGATCCAAAAGATGATGGATACGGTGGAACTCCTAAGAAAAATGTTCCCTGCCCTTTTGCTTTTACTGTAAATATTATAGGGGGAAGATTAAATATTCATAATATAATTCGTTCAAACGACATGATGCTTGGTTGCCCATTTGATACTTTTGGTTTTGCCTTACAAGCATATATTCTTGCTCAAAAACTTGGTGTAAAACCAGGAGTATATACCCATACAATTTCAAATGCACATATATATGATAATCACTACGAAGGAGCAATGGAGTTAATAAAAAGAGAAAATGATCATCCAAATATTTTTCCAGTATTTCCAAATGATATGTATGATAGAGCGGAGAAAAAAGATGAAACACTTGTAGGTGAAATATATCAATCATTTGCACCATTTTATAACCCAAGTGAGCCAATAACTGGGTTAGATATAGTTAAATAATAATATGAAAATTTATATTAGCCACTCAACAAATTTTGATTTTAAAAAAGATCTTTATCAACCCATTAAAGATAGTAATTTAAGTAAGGAATTTATTTTCCCTCATGAAAAAAGCTTGAAACAAAATCCATTAAAAAAGCTTTTTTTATCAAAAAAATGTAATTTAATTATAGCGGAAATATCTTTACCTTCTACAGGGCAAGGAATAGAACTTGGATGGGCTAATATTTATAAAATTCCAATAATATGTTTCTATAAAAAAGGTTCTAATTATTCAAAGTCACTAAAAGAAATCTCAAAAAAAATCATTCAATACAACAACAGTAAAGATTTATTAGAAAAAATAAAAAAAATATTATGATTTTATCTATAATTTCAGCTATTGCAAATAATAATGAAATTGGAAGGAAAAATGAACTTCTATGGGATTTACCTATAGACATGAAGCATTTCAGAAAGACAACTTCAGGTCACCCTGTCATAATGGGTCAAAGAACTTTTGAATCTCTAGGAGTATCAGAAGACGGGAAGCCTGGGCGACCACTCCCAAATAGAAGAAATATCATTCTTACTCTTGATAAAGATTTTAAAAGAGATGGTATTGAAGTCGCCTATTCCCTAGAAGAACTAGATGAACTTTTAAAAAGTACTATGAATGAAGATGAGGAGGCTTTCATAATCGGAGGAGGACAAATATATAAACTATTCATAAACAAAGCAGACAGACTCTATATTACCCATGTAGATGCTTCATTCCCAGATGCAGATACATACTTCCCTACTATAGATGAAAATATCTGGAAAAAAGTTAACGAGGATAGATACTATAAAGATGACCAAAATATTTATGATACTAATTTTGTAATATACGAGAAAAAATAAAAAAATCCGCTTCAAGCGGATTTTTTTATTATGGGTCTACCTCTGTTTTAACTCTTATGAAAATATCTTTTCCATCTGGAGATTTTGATTTGATATATTTACGATTTTTATTCTTTTCTATTTTTCCAACCAATTCTTTTTCTAAATCATAACCAAGGATTTCACACATCCCGAGCAAGAAGATTGCAACATCTGCAAACTCTTCAGCCACTCCATCTTGATTCTTATTAAACTTAGAGAATGCTTCAGAGAGCTCTTCATGAGCTCTACAAAATTCTAACGCTACATCTGTAGTATTAAAACCCTTCTCGAGCTTATTCCTCATTATTTCTTTTTGTAATTCTTTTAAATCTGCCATATTTTTATTATATCACAATAATTAAGAAGTGATCCATTTTTTAATTAATCTACCTAACAACAAAAAAACCAAGTGCTACTGCAACAAAGTTTAGAATCGTATGAGAAACTGAAATTAAAATTAAATTCTTATATCTATAATACATCCAAGCAAAACCAATACCCGCAATCAAAGTAAATGGTAATACAAAAACAGAGTTAAGATATATAACATGCATAAAAGCAAAAACTGCAGCATTTAATGCGATGATGAATATAGGACTAGAAAATGCTTTCATTAAAAAATTCATCAAAACACCTCTAAAAATTATTTCTTGTAAAACACTAATAGGGATGAATAGCAAAAGGAATCTTAAGCTTTCCCACCATTCCAAAAATGGTGAGTGTGGTACAACCTGAGAAAGCCAAATGATAAAACCTACAGCACCAAGAGTAAACAAAGAATAAGGTAAGATGTCTTTCATGTATTGTTTATTAATTCCCATATCAGAAAAACTCCAATTTTCATGCTTCACTATTCCAAACAAAACCAAAGCTATACTTAAAAGCATAATAACTCTCAGACTATCTGGAATTATATTGAAATATAAAAGTACAACGGGGAGAATGAATAAAAATACTATCTGAACTATGACTAACTCTTTTTCTTTTTTGGTATTATCCATATCTGTATTATACTATATAAACATGCATAATCTCAAATATATACTTATATTAATATTACTCCTTATATTTATCCCCACTGATAGAGCAGGAGCTTTAGATATTCAATATGGAAGTATCCTTGGAGTAGATAAATCAAATGTACTAATAGAATATTACGGTATTGAAAAAAAGAATAATTATCTTTGTAGTATTGATAGTTATGAATGTACTCTGACAAAAGATACTGAATTAGGATTATCAGAAACAGCCTTACCAATTAAAAGTTCAATAAGAAAAGAAATGCAGTACAAGGGAGCTACTCATATTACCCCAACAGAATCAAATAAATGGATAGCCTACTATGTGCCCTCATACCAACCCAAAAATATTCGTTCATATGTTGTGAAGAATATAAAAAAGAATAGAAATTATACAATATCAGAAGATATATCGTACTGGGATATAATAAATGAACAAAGAAAAGTGTTTGAATTCTCTCCCGATGGAAAAACTCTTGTTTATCTAGATGATAAAGATAATGAGATGTCTTTATATAAAGTTGACTTAAATTCACTAAGTGGAACCAAAATAAAAAATGAGAAGATAGTGACCACAGCTTATAATATAAGTTATTTTATGTTTTCAGATAAAGATAATATGTACTATGTTGGGAACAGTAAAAATAATCCCTATGACTGGTCTTTATATCATCTTAATTTAATAACAAATGAGAGCGCTATAGTAGAGCACAATGTTTCTTACACAGACGGGATCAGACAAATAGGTTCTTCTCTATTATTTATAAGTTTACAAGAAAAAGGTTATGGGCCAGAAATATATAATACAGAAACAAAAGCAATAAATTATTTTAAAATTCCAGATATAAATACAAAAAAAGCCAATATTGAAAATGAAAAATATTTAGAAATTGGTTATTCAGATGCAATAATAATGGAACCAAAAGATTATGACTCTAAAAAAAGTTACCCTGTTTTAATATGGCTTCATGGTGGACCACTCCGACAGACAAGTCTTGGGTATCATCCATATCATAGCTACGGCATATATGATTCAATACTGAGGTTACTACAGAAAAATGATGTGATTGTTATTAAACTAGATTATAGAGGAAGCTTCGGTAAAGGACGCTCTTATTCTGAAGGTATAAAAGAGTCTGTAGGTAAGGGTGATATAGACGATGTGATGAATACAGTTTCTTATATTCATTCAAAATATAATACAAATGGTATTTATTTATCTGGTAATAGTTACGGAGGGTATATGTCATTAAAAGCAGTTGTAGACTATCCAGAAGCCTTCAAGGGAGTCTTCTCTATCAATGGAGTAACGGATTGGAAAAGTCTATTGATCAATTTAAAAAATTCAATATTTAATATTCAATTCAATGGATTACCAAATAGCAAGAATGAAAAATTATATAATCAAGCTTCTATCATAGACAACATAAATAATTTAACTAATCAAAAGATAGAAATAACCCAAGCAGATGCAGACCGTACTATACCCCCTTGGCAATCAGTATTACTTTACGATAAATTAAAAACAGCAAATAAAAATGTTGATCTCGTAACTTATAAAGATGAGGATCATGTTTATAAATATGAAAAAAATATTAATGATATTTGCAATAGACTTTTTGGTCTGATTGGAGTTACAAAAGATAAAGAATGCTCAAATTAAAAACACTCAGACTTATATCTGAGTGTTTTTAAAAGACAAACTAATTAATTGGTTTATTTTG
>JBGSQV010000024.1:0-3106 GCA_041737855.1 Minisyncoccia bacterium
TATCAGATGTTAAAATAACGTGAGTAGCATACTTAACAGCTATATTTGCCATTAGCGGCCGTTTCGTTTTATCACGATCTCCACCACAACCAACAATAGCGATCACTTTTCCATTACCCTTTATTCCATTAGCAGTTTTTAAAACGTTCTCAAGTGCATCTGGAGTATGAGCATAATCTACAATTCCAGTTATCCCACTTTCACTCTTTATATATTGGAATCGTCCCGCAACTGGCTCTAATGTTTCAATAATTTCTTTTACTTTTTCCTTATCTTGACCAAGACAAATAGCACAAGCATAAACTCCTAGAATATTATAAATATTAAATTCTCCTATTAGTTTTGTTTTTAGTCTCTCTGTAAAATCTGCATCTTTTTTTAAACTCAAGGTATGAGGGTGGGCTTTTGTAGTACTGAGCATATACTCCCCTTTCTCATCGTCTATATTTGCAATAGCAAAACCAGTAGACGGAATCATATCAAAGAATCCCTTTTTGGCCTCACAATAATTCTCAAAAGTTTTATGATAATCCAAATGATCAAGAGTAAGATTTGTAAAAATTCCGCCAATAAAAGAAAGTCCTTCTACTCGCTTTTCACAAACAGAATGCGAAGAAACTTCCATAAAACAATATTCACATCCTTCATCTATCATATCTGCCAATAATTCATTGAGAGTCACAGGATCAGGAGTGGTGCGACTCGTTTCAAATGATTTATCATTTATTTTATTTACTACAGTTCCTATCATTCCAGCCTTATAACCAAGGTCACGAAATAACTGATGCAGAAGTGTAGCTGTTGTAGTTTTACCGTTTGTACCAGTTACCCCCACGAGCTTCATCTTTGAAGAAGGTTTACCATAAAAATTACTCGAGATTATACCTGCGGCACTATGAGTGTCACCTACTTTTATATAAGTAACACCACCCTTAAATTCTTTTGGAATTTTTTCACAAACAATAACAACGGTACCTTTTTCTATTACTTCGTTTATAAAAGTATGTCCATCAACAACATTACCCGCAAGTGCAATGAAAAGAGAATTGGGTTCAATGTTTTTTGAATTAAGAGATATAGAAGATACACGAGCGTCAAGATTACCATGACTTTCTACTATTTTTACATTTTCTAATAATTCGCTGAGTATTTTCATATAATTATTTATTTAACCCTAAACCATTTGGTCGGGCGATTAATCTTTAAGATTGATTTAGCCATTTATTATATTCTTCTATGACCTTTTTAGAGACTTCTTCTATTGGAATTTCTTTAGTATTTATTACAAAATCAAAATTTTCTGGTGCAGTATTATCCTCTATTTCGTATAAATCTTTATATCTTTTCTTTTCACTCAACAAACGACTATTTACCTTTTCCATAATGCTTTCTTTTGTATCAAATTTACCAGTAGCTTCTTTATCTCTATTCGGGTTATTTTTCTTATCTTCGAGAATTCTCCCTGCAGCAGTTTCTGTATCAAGATCTAAAAACACCTTGAACGAATCTGGAATAAAATGAAAACCTAAACGAGAGTCTAGTACAACATTCTCCATTGTTCCAATTTCAATATTTCTATCATCTAATTTTTTATCAATAGATAAATCTGTCTCTGCTATTTTATTTAAATCCAAAAGAGATATACCTCTATCATTAGCAATTTCTCTCATAAAATCACCGGTAGAATAATGCTTATAGCTAAGTATCTCTGACACCATTTTAGCAGTTGAAGATTTACCGCTTCCAAGCTTACCTGCAATAGTAATAATATGTTTTTTATTCATATATTTATTCTATCATAAACAATAGTCAAATAAAAACCCTTATGGTATAGTATTTTTATGAAATTATTAGCAATAGAAACCTCCTGTGATGATACAGCCATAGCTATAATAGAAGTAAAAAAGGAGGGTTCTAAAACAAAATTTAAAATACTTGGGAGTGAGGTATCTTCTCAGATTTCTATACATATACCTTATGGTGGTGTATTCCCCGCACTTGCAAAAAGAGAGCATATAAAAAATCTTCCTTTAGTTTTAGAAAAAGTTCTCAAAGAAGCAAAGATGAAAATGGAAAAGATAGACACTGTTGCAGTTACGACAGGGCCAGGACTTGAACCTGCTCTTTGGACTGGAATAGTTTTCGCAAAAGAATTGAACCAAAAATATAAAATTCCTATTGTAAAAGTGAACCATATGGAAGGTCACATCTTTTCTATTTTTCCCAAAAAAGGAAAAACTTTTATAATCGATCCAGATAAAAAAATATTTCAAATGCTTTCGTTACTTGTCTCCGGTGGCCACACAGAACTAATACTTATAAAAGATTGGTTTAAATATAAAAAGATAGGGCAAACACGCGACGATGCAGCTGGTGAAGCTTTCGACAAAGTTGCTCGAATGCTTGATCTACCTTACCCAGGAGGACCAGAAATTTCAAAGATGGCAGGTATCGAACGTGCTGGCATAAAGCGAGAAAATGTTGTTCCAGGAAGCATTGCGCAGGCTGTCGAGCCGAGCACTAGCAAAAAACACAGCAGTGTTTTATTGCGTGCTGACGGGAATAACATTTCGAGCGAAATACCAGAGATTGTATTACCTCGCCCTATGATCTATTCTAAAGATTATGATTTTTCTTTTTCTGGGTTAAAAACTGCAGTACTTTATTTGATACGGGATTTAAAAGAAAAAAATCCTAATGTTTTAGATAATATAAATATCAAACAAAAAATAGCTTGTGAGTTTGAAAATGCTGTAGTTGAAACCCTTGTACACAAAACAATTAAAGCAATAAAAGAATATAAAATAAAAACTTTGATAGTTGGTGGTGGAGTTTCTGCAAATACTTATCTTCAAACAATAATGAATGAGAAGATAAAAGAAAACAAACTAAAAGTGAAAGTTCACTTCCCTACTAAAAAATTAACTGGAGACAATGCATTAATGATAGCAATCGCGGGATACTTCCAAGCAAAAAATAAAAAGTTTGTGAAAAATATAAATTCTATAAAAGCTAAGGGAAATTTAAGTTTGTAACACGGCGTAATTAAAATAGTCTCTGAAAAATGACTTGGGAGGCTGTCGAGCCGAGCACGAGGAATTTTTCA
>JBGSQV010000108.1:0-2622 GCA_041737855.1 Minisyncoccia bacterium
AAAGAAAATTCTTTTATAATATGTTCACAAAATGCATGGAAAGTAAAAATATTTACTCTATATGCTCTATCTCCGATCGTTTCAATTAATCTTTGGCGCATAGAAATAACTCCAGCAGTAGTATAAGTAAGGGCTAAAATATTTTCGGGATTTGTGTCTGTTTTTAATAAAATATTAGCTATTCTAAGAGTAAGAATTTGGGTCTTCCCTGTTCCAGGTCCAGCAATAACCATAACAGGACCTTCTATAGAATCTACAGCTTCTTTCTGAGATTTGTTTAAATTTTTATATTTTTCTTTAAAATTAAGTAGTAAATTATCCATTTGTTTATTTTATCATATTTAACCTTAAATTATCTTCCCAATCTATCTTCTTTACTTCCATATTTTTACCAAATAAATTAAATAGAACCGGCTTCATTATATCTATATTCCCAGAAGTAAAAATATAAACTTGCCCATCTTGAGCTTCATTGTTAGATAATTTACTCTCTTCAATGAGATGCTTTACCTGTCGAACAATTGCACTAGTAGGATCTATAACGTTTACTTTGTCTCCTGTGATTTTTTTTATTAAAGGAATAACAAAAGGATAATGAGTGCATCCCAAAACAACAGTATCGATATTTTTCTCGAGCATCGGCGTAAGTGCACGATTTAAAATACCTTCTGTTTCTACTCCATTCAAATTACCTTCTTCTATCTGATCTACAAGACCAGAACATGTATCTTTAAATATTTCTACATCTTTAGCAAATCTTTCAACAACAGAATTATAAAGCTCCCCCTGAAAAGTAGCTGGAGTTGCAAGGACCCCAACCTTACCAGTATGAGTAATCTCTACAGCCGGCTTAATAGCTGGCTCCATACCAACAAAAAGTATCTCTGGGAATTTTTCTCTAAGATATTTCAAAGATGCTGCTGATGCAGTATTACAAGCAATTACAATAATTTTGCAATCATTTTTAATTAAAAATTTAGTTATTTCTAGAGAGAATGATTTTATTTCTTCCATAGACCTTTCTCCGTATGGTACATGCCCCTGGTCTCCGAAAAATATATAATTATACTGAGATAATTCACTCTGTAGATGTTTTAATATCCACAAACCTCCAACCCCTGAATCAAATACACCAATATTAGCCATGTGGTTATTATAACATCTTTTATTTACTCATATAAGCAAGCCAATAATCACGCTTATATATACGATCATTAAAGGTTGTGTAGCCTGTTTTCTTTTCTAAGTGTAATATTTTAAAATATTTACTATACATTTTGATAAAATCTTCTCGTGAAAATACTCTTTCTGTAAGTCCTATTTCTTTCATTATATAAGTATCATATTCCCTACCAGGACTTAGCTTCAATAGATTCTTTACATTCTTATTTCCATCTTTACAAAGAGCACGAACAAAAAAATAAGATTTTTCTTTCAATACTCTACTTACTTCACTCAAATAAATTTCTCGTCCTTGTTCATTTAAAGAATTTGAAGATGTAATATCTAAAACTACATCGACAGAATTATCTTCTATTTCATATTTCTCCCCCATATCCCCAAGCCTATAATCAACAATAAGCCCCATTTCTCTTGCTCTTTCTTTTGCTAACCCAAGAGCTGTTTTTGATATTTCTATACCTATCACACTATTACCCTTATCAGCTAAATAATTTGAATTTCTTCCTGTGCCACAACCAAGATCAAGAACCTTTTTATCTTCAACTCTATATTTTTGATCCTTTTTAAGAAACTTTAGAAACCGCAAAGTATCAGCCTGTGGACCATCTTTTTTGGTTACCAGTTTTGGATTTCTATATTCTCTTTCCCATGTATTAACTTGATTTGCCATATTATATTTTTTTAATTTTTACTATATTTTGTCCGATCTTTACTTTATCTCCTATTTTTATCAATGACTCAAAAGCATATTTAGGAAAACACAGAAGCATACTAGAGCCAATACTAAAGTAACCTCCTATGTCACCCTTTTTATAATTTCCATCTTTTTCATCTACAATATGGATTCCATTTACATTCAGAGAACCAACAGGAATCATCACAAATGGAAAACTATCTGTTTTAAAAACTAAACCCACACTTGCATTTCTTTTTATCGCTTTTTTGAAAAAATCTTTATTCTTGAATATTTTATCCATACCTATAAATACTGGAATACGAGCTTTCCCTTGATTTAAACTCATTGAAACAAGTTTGCCGTCATAAGGGATTCTCCAGTAATGTCTATTCTTTGGACTTAGATAAAAATTCAAATAAAAACCATCAGAAAACATATCTGCTTGCTCCCCAATCGTATCCTTCAAATTAATTTCTTTATTTGATTTTGATATTATTGTCCCACCTTTTTTTATGTGACCAGTTGCCACAAGTTTGGCATCTACAGGGCTTATTATAAAATTAGAATCATATTCTATCTGATCATCTTTAAATCTATGAAATTTTTTGTTCATCCCAAGTCTACTAACAACCCCTCCAATAATGGAGGTTTTTGTTGAGTGGATTGTCTTCTTTTCAGAATGATCAACAATATCCTTTTTCTTTTTTCTTTTCAACGGATTTCTCATAAAATTAACTAAGGCGGAGAGGAGAGGATTCGAACCT
>JBGSQV010000049.1:0-5267 GCA_041737855.1 Minisyncoccia bacterium
GATAGAGCGACAGTTTCCTAAACTGTAGGTCGGTGGTTCGATCCCACTCGGGAGCACCAATGATAGCCTTTGGACATTTTTTGTTCGAGGGCTCATTTTTTTATTTGCTCTTAAGTTATTTAATAATTCAATTACAAATTCATAAAAGTATTTTTTATATATTTCAAATAAGGTAAATATATGATATAATTTATCACAAATAGTATTTAAAGTGAGGTTTCAATGATTTATCACATGTTTATCGATGATTCTGGGCAGTTGCATAAGAATAGCAATAATGATTACTTCTCTTATGGTGGTATATTGGTTTCTGAAGAAAAACTTAATCAGGTTAAGTTGAATTATAAAAATTGTGTGAATAGAATTAAAAAATCACTAAATATGAATAAACCTGATGAACTTAAAGCAACAATGATGGGTAAAAAACATAAAATATATCTATTGAATAATCTAAAAAGGAATTGCTTACAAATTTTTATAATAATAAAGAAGGATTATTTGGATAGAGTTAATTTGACAGACAGTAGAGACATTGTTCGGTTTAAGAATTTTTCTATAAGATATCTAATACAAGGTCTATTTATGAATCATACTTTGGAAAATTGTACTGAACTTCAAATTAATATTGATAATCAAAATATTGCAGTTAGTGCCAAAGATTCCTTGGAAGATTATCTACATAATACTTTCAACTTTGATGATTATTATATAAAGTCGTCATCTTCAAGATTTTGCAAAAATAATATTAAAATCAAAGTTCAGTATAAGAGTTCACATACTGATTATTTAATTCAAGCTGCTGATCTATTAGCAAATACAAAATGGAGAAAATTTGCCATTAAAAATTGTGAAATATATAAGTATTTACAAGATGAGACCCATTGTGTAAAATTACCGAACAGTGAATTTACATCTGGTAAATTTGTTTAAAGTGTTGATTTTTTTCCTATAATGATTTACAATATGAATACAGATTTCATATCTGTCTGACAGAGAATACTGCTAAAAATTAGTAAACGTATTTTAAGTACGTCAGCTCTCTGGGTAGCCGGCCTTAATGACCGGTTATTTTTTTTGCACTTTTTTGACGGTTCTATCCTACTCCGGAGCACAAAAAAAGCCTTCTAGCTGATTGCTTGAAGACTTTTAATTCACATTTTAAATATTTTTCCAAAATAAAATCATATCATTTAATAAAGACTAAAATTTTTACTGTTTAGCTTCCTTTTTTACAACTTTTTTGAGAGCTTTTGTAATTGCTTTGCATGCCTCTGCTGCTTGTGGCTCTTCAAGGACTTCCCTTTTAATAACTTCTTTCTTAAGAACATTTATAATACTATCATTTTCAATTCTTACATCAGGTGAAACTTTTTTCAAAACTTTTTTGATTGCATTAACAACATCTTCTGTCATTATACTTTGTCCTAAAAAGAATCTATTCAGTGCACGCTTTTGTTCATAAAAAGAACTTATAGCTTCTTTCTCAACACCTTCCTTTGAAAGATAATATAGGAACTCAATATCAGATAAATTTGTAGCACTAAGATCACATAAATTAAATTCGTATACAAGTTCTTTATCAATAGGTTTTGAATAAATCATTCTATAAATTTTCCAATTTTCAGAGTTTGTTAGAATTACCCAATCGACTCCTTCATTAGCACCGTAATCTACCGCTTGTTTAATATGATCATTTTTTAATGTAATTCCAACTGCCTTTACTTCAATTAGAAAATGAAGCTTATTTTCAATTCTTACAGCTAAATCACAGTAAGATTTACGAATCGCATATTCAGATGTTATCTCATTGTATTTATCATAACCTAGTATATCAGATAACATATCAACAATTACTGTTACTGTATCACTCTCATTTACATCTGATTTTTTTATTTTTGTTATAATTGGCTTAAACTTTTTTATACCTTCTTGTATTCTCTTACTTACTCTTATTGGGACATTCATGATTTACCTCCTTGAATTTGTTTTCTTTTATTGTACTATATTATTTTCTATAAAGACACAATAATTTGATATAAAATATTTTTCATAAATAACTTATTCAATATAATAGAATTGAGAATTTTAATTAATATGCTAGGTTAAAATCTGGTATTTAACTCTATTGCTATATTTTTGGGATGATAATAAACCTAATGTTTCAAACTTTTGTACGAAGCTTCTGATTGTTGCATAAGCGGCATTATCGAAGTCTTTTTCTAGTTGTTTGGTTGAGAAGGAATTTTCACCGTAGGCCGATAATACGTAGTTCCAAAGGTCTTTTTCTTTTTCGGTTATTGTTCCTTCTTTTAAATATTGGGTATATGTTTGTATTGTTGGGTAGTTTGTTGTGATATCATCAATCTTTTGGTAAACATGCTCATTAAAGTAGATGATGAATGGTGTCATATCTATAAGTTTGCTTATTTCATAATTTTCTTCTATTAGGGTAAAGGTGTTGTAGTATTTTGTTTTGGTTTTCAATATATGGTTGGAATAAGCATGGAATAAAGTTGAAGGATAGCCTTGTTGGATAAGGTACCAAAGGTGTACTAGTCTAGCTGTTCTGCCGTTTCCATCAAAGTAGGGGTGAAGGTAAGCTATATAGAAGTGGAGCATATTTGCTTTGACTAATTCTGGGATATTATCTTTTTGGTTGGCAAAGTCTATGAGGTTTTTCATGTATTTTGGTAGAAGTTTGTTGCTTAGTCTTTGGTGATAAGGTTTATCTCCTACTATGTAGACCTTGTCGTTTCTATAGTAACTATCTTCTGGTAGTTTGTTTTCTTTTTTTAGATACTCACCTACGCATAGAGTGTAGAGTTTGTGTAGGTTTTCTTCAGATATTTTATTCCTTATATCTGCAATGAATTCTAGGCTTTTTTTCAATCCTAGAGCCCAGTTTTCTTGCTCATTAGTTGGGGCCATTCCTTGTAATAGTTTTCTGATACTTTCTCTATTTGATTCTATGTTTTCTATTTGTAGACTGCCTTCTATTTCTTCTTCCATTGCTTTTATGCCGTAGGGTTTGTTGGTGTTGTTATTGGTTAGTAGTTTTTTTACTATTCCTATATCTATTGTGGTTTGTGAAGGCATATAGACGCAAGGTTTTCCATTGAAGTCCTTAAGCTCTATTTCTGCAAAGCTTATATCTCTTAGTGTTTGCAGCATTTCTTCTACTTCTTGCTTATGGTATTTGTGTTGCATTTTTTTAAGGTTGTGGAGGTGTTGGTCTTGGATCATTTGAGTGTATAGTTTTGTGTCCATATATTCTCCAATCTATTAGTGATATATATTGGTATCACAAGTTGAAAATTATGCTAGCTCAAGAATTGGCTTATATTCTCTTGTATTATATCAATGATCAATATATTATATATATAGTGATTGATAATCAAGGAGAGTAATAAGATGAATTTTCTATATAGGGATACAAAGAAATATAGTTGGATCTTTCTTAATAACTATAGAGAATTGATATCAGAATTAAGAAGTGAACTAGAAAAAGAAATTGAAGGACAGATCATTGATAAAAGGAAATTAAGGGAGTTGTTGTATAAAATTGAAGTTCCCAATCATTATCAGTTTCAATATAATATATTTCATGATAGGTCAGATAATGATGCTCTTTTTTATCAAAAGAATATGAAGGTAGTTTTCTTTAATTTATTTCCTTTAAGCTTTTTATTTTTACTTATCAGCGGTGTACAAATAGATAAACTTAAACAATCATTTTTGCTGAATATAATAATTATATTCATGCTTGTTTTTGCAATTACAGTATTCTTTATCGCATTGATTATATTTGCTGATTGCTACAAAAAAAGAATGAAATATATTAAAAAATCTATATTTAAATATAGTAAAACTCCTTTTTAGTTATTATAGATTACATGATGAATTTTTGATGAGGTGACGAAAATGAGAAGATTGACAATACACAGGAAAAAGCACTTTGTAGGTAGCTTAATTACATATAATTGTGTTCTTAATAAAAATTTGGAAACATTTGGTGCCTATATCGACAGCCTATCAGATAATGAATTAGATGAACTAGAAAAAAGCCTTATAACTATAAAAAATGGACAAACCATAACAATTGAAATAGATGAAATAAAAAACTATTTGTTCATTTTGGCTATTACATCAACAGGACCTGCAGTTAGTAATGAAATAACTATAGAACCGGGAACAGAGGATATTGCAATCAACTTAATAACAAAATATACCATCTTCAAGGGATCTAGCTATAAATTGGAAAAAGTTTAAATATAAAATAATTAACTATTGATACATGAAAGTATGCATCTATAGTATTTCACTTACTATTAGTACTTAGTGATGTGAAAATCAGTGATAATCTAGAGAAAAATACGTAGAGAATATGTGAAAAAATGTTTGAAAAATATGAGCATATATGATACTATCAAGGTGGATGAAGTACAAAATAAAGTTTTCTATGGTTCGTAGACAAAATCTACTTACCGCCGTCTGTAGACAAGTCTACTAGGACAATAGAGAATTCCAAACACCTGTATTTAACACGGTAAGTTTTAAAGGCCTGGAAGTTAAATTCCATGCTTTTTTTTGTGTAAAAATTTGTAAGTGTTAATTGATAATAAGTACACATTCATAAAATGTATGAAATGCATCAAGTATATTGTAATAGAAGATATATATTGCTAATATGTTTGATGGGGGGTGGATAGATGAAAAAATTAGAACCACTATTAATCATATTATTAATAACCGTTATATTAACTGGATGTGCTAAAGAAACCAAAGAACTAACTCCTAAGGATAAGTACTCCGACGTTAGAGAAGCTGTCTATGAACAGCTTTCAGAAAATGACAAATCAAATATTATAGGAACCTGGAAAGATGCCGTAGTCACAGAGCAAATTTTAGATAGTAAAATAATTATAGAGGCTGACAAGAAAAATATGCCTGTGAGCAAATATGAAGGGAAGAAAGTCTATAATATCGACTTTACCCTGGATGTACCGTACATACCAAATAATATGACAGTAGTAGCCGCAATGGACACTTATGAAATTATAGGCTATGGCTTATTAGACTAAGGGGATAATCCGACAAGGTTGAGGTGCCTTGAAAACTTGAACTTAATACTCATTAAGTGATATAATCTTGAAAGAAACAACTAAATAAAGAAAGTTTTCTAGGGTTCCGTAGTCATAGTCTAGCTGGTCCGAGAGAAAACACACAATATGTGTACACGGAAGGATAAAAGCCTGGGAGATATTTAA
>JBGSQV010000073.1:0-3317 GCA_041737855.1 Minisyncoccia bacterium
GAACTTGAAAAATATTACAATATAGACACTTCTGATATTATAGAGAAAGTAGAGAAAGTATTAAAAAGAAAAATATAAAATGGTTATAGATATAGAACTTACTTTAAATAGATTTGGTTTTGGAAAAATTAATGAAAATAAATTTCAATTTCTTTGTTTTAGATTTTCTAAATGGAAAATCCCCAATAAATATTCTATATCTTTTGAAATAAACTGGAGAAAAGAGTCTTAAAAATAAAAAACTAAATCGGTCCAACCGATTTAAAATAAAAACCCTTAATTAATAAGGGTTTTTATTTGTGGAATTAATGATTTATAATCGGTTGGACCGATTTTATTGAACAATAATAGGCTTATTATCAGAATGCTTTTCTATGTATTCTTCAATTTGCTCTTGATTTAAAAATCCTTTATGTGGACCTATATAAGAAATTACAGAGACAGCATTCGTGGCACCCCAAGTAAGAGCAGTAGATATATCTTTACCTAAAAACATAGCTGACATAAACGCAGAAGAGAAAGCATCTCCAGCACCAGTAGTTTCAACAAAAGAACCACTAGAGAAACTATTCATAAATAAAATCTCATTACCATCGTAAGAGTAAGCCCCATTTGCACCGTCAGTAATCACCACTACTTTAGGACCAAGATCATACATCATTTGAATTAATTTTGGAATTTCCGCCTCTACTCCTAGTATTTCTTGTGCTTCTTCATGGTTGCAGAAAAATACATCTGTTCTACTATAAATATCTTTCAGTGTTTCTTTTCCAAATCTAATCTGGAAAGTTCCAGGCTGGAAAGCCAACTTAACTTCACTATTTTCTTTTAAATAATTTATTATCTCATTATGAAAATTTAATGAATTCTCACCAAGAGAACTTAAATAAATCCAAGAAAGGGAATTCTCTTTCTCTAAATCTTTCGTCCATTCGTATTCATATTGTTCGTGCTTAGTTAGAATAGTATGCTCTTTTTCATACCAAAGAACATAGTGGTAATTTGTATTTTTATCAGTTTCAGTTTTTACAAAAGTTGTATCAACATTTTCTTTTTTTAGTACATCCAAACAATCAACTCCATTCTGATCCCCACCTATGTTGGTCATCAGGGCTGACTTTAGACCTAGCTTACTTATAGCAATAGCAAAGTTGGAGCTATTACCAACAGCATGACAAACATCGGCTGATTCATAAGGAATCTTTCCCCCATAATTCAAACACAACTTACAGTGATCTCCATTTATATCGCACTTTGCTTCCGCTTCTTTTATTTTAATAAAAACGTCAGTTGCAATATCACCAATAGCTAATATATCTATATTCTTCATATTAATATTATATCATACCTATGATATAATATTAATATGAAAACACTACGAGAATATATAAAAGAAGCAGAAGAAAAGAAAATTGCAATTGGTCATTTTAATATCTCAAATATTGAAGCTCTTCATGGTATATACAATGCAGCTAAAAAGTTAGGAGTCCCTGTCATTATCGGGGTATCAGAAGGAGAAGAATCATTTATTGGTAGGCATGAAGTTGCTGCTCTTATAAAAGAGATACGAGAAAATGACAATTATCCAATATTCTTAAATGCCGATCATCACTATAGCTTTGAATTTGTAAAAGAAGCACTCGATGCAGGGTACGACTCTGCAATTATAGATGCTGTGAAGCTTCCACTTGAAGAAAATATCATCCTTACAAAAAAGTGTGTAGAATATGCAAAAGAACTTTCTCAAAAAGAGAGTAGAGATATACTCATAGAAGCTGAACTTGGGTTTATCGGTCAATCGTCAAAACTTCTTGATGTAATTCCCGAAGGTGTAAGTGAAGCTACTATGACATTGTCTTCCGATGCAAAATATTTTGTAGAACAAACTGGTATAAACTTACTCGCTCCATCAGTAGGGAACATTCACGGAATGGTAAAAGGAGGGAATCCAAAGCTTGATATAGAAAAAATAAAAGAAATAAAAGAAACTTGTGGAGTCCCACTTGTACTTCACGGTGGATCAGGGATATCAGATGTTGATTTTACAGAGGCTATAAAAGCTGGAATTTCAATAGTACATATAAATACAGAAATACGTGTTGCATATAAAGAAGCACTGGAAAAATATCTTAAAGAAAATCCAAACGAAATCGCACCATATAAATTCTTAAAAAGTGGAGTGGAGGCAGTAGAGAGGGTAGTAGAAGAAAAATTAAAGCTATTTAGTGGAATAAAATAAAATCTTGATTAATGGAAAAATAAGTTGTATTATGAATTAAAACTTTTCATAATATTAATTTTTTTAAATCTATTAATTATGAAAAAAATTAGAGAGCTAAGGGAACTTATCAGAACCAATGGTTCTGATGAGATGAAGGAACTAATGTTAATTACTGAGAGTTATATAAGGGAATTGGATATTCTCTTTCAAGACCATGAGGTGTCTCTTTATATTTTGAGAAAACTTAATTTTTTTGAATTCTTTGATGGATTAAAAGGAAAAGAAGTTATTAAAAAAAATAGAACACCTTTTCAGATTAGACTCTTAAGTGCAGATGTTTATTATATTACCCGTCATGTATGGGAATTTAAAGACAACCATGGTAAGGAAAAAACAGGTGATGATCTAAATAAAATATCTCCATTTTTATTTACCGGAAGTAAGGCTATAGAGGTAGAAACCTTATTTAAACAACTAGTATACTTTTAATAAAAAAAATAAAAGTATACCAAACAAAGGCCGTCTTATTCTTAAAGACGGTCTTTATTTTTCTTGCAGGACGATACTTTTTGTGTTATTATCACCCTTATGAATAAATTAACCGCAATAAAGCGAAGTAAGACAGACAAGCTTGATGCTATACGAAATAACGGTATGGTTCCAGCAGTCGTCTATGGCGTTCGTGTGGAAAACACTATGATTTCCGTTTCGAGCATCGACTTCGAAAAAATATTAAAAGTTGCAGGTGAGTCAAGTACAATATTACTTGAAATCACAGATAGAGATAAAAAGGAATCAACAAAAGTCGACGTTCTTATCCATGATATGCAAAAAGATCCAATTCGTGGATTCCCAATACATATCGACTTCCTTGCTATTGATATGAACAAGCCTGTTGTCGTAACTATACCTGTAGAATTTATAGGTACAGCCCCAGCAGAAAAAGATAGTCTTGGTATACTAGTAAAGACACTCCACGAAATAGAAGTCGAAGCTCTTCCAAAAGATCGTCCTCATAATGTTTCTGTAGAGCTATCTGTTCTAGTTGCTCTTGATGATCAAATCCATGTAAAAGATATTACTCTTCCAAAAGGAG
>JBGSQV010000076.1:0-7736 GCA_041737855.1 Minisyncoccia bacterium
GGAGAAATGATTCAACAGAAATTCCGCATGGGTATGTCTCAGATAAAGAGAAATATACAAGACCGTATGTCTACTATTGATGTCGGTACTACAATGCCAATCCAGATAATCAACCAGCGCCCTCTTCAGGCTCGTATAAAAGAATTCTTTACAGCAAACCAATTATCTCAGTTTATGAACCAAGAAAATGTTATGGCGGAAGTAGAGCATCTACGTACTTTGTCTGCGCTTGGTCCAGGAGGTTTGACTCGTGAGCGTGCAGGACTTGAAGTTCGTGACGTACACACATCTCACTATGGTCGTGTTTGTCCTATTCACACACCTGAAGGTCCAAACATTGGTCTTATTCTTCACCTTTCAACTTATGCCAAGATAAATGAATTTGGAATTATTGAAACTCCTTATGTAAAAGTTAAGAATGGAAAAATAACTTCTGAAGTTGTTTACTTGAACGCACTTGAAGAAGAGAAATTTAACATTGCTCACGCTGGTATCGACTATGATGAAAAAGGAAATATTTTAGAAGATAAAGTTGAAGCTCGTTTGAAAACAAAGCCAGGTCTTATTGCTAAAGAAGAGATCGATTATATCGACGTAGCTACAAACCAGGCTTTCTCAGTTGCTACGAGTATGATTCCTTTCTTAGAACACGATGATGCTCACAGAACACTCATGGGATCAAACATGCAGAAGCAGGCATTACCATGTATTATTCCTGAAGCACCGCTTGTTTCTACTGGTATGGAAGAGTTAGCAGCTCGTGATTCTGGACGTTTGATAGTTTCTGAAGTTAATGGAGTTGTGTCTTATGTTGATGCCAAGAAAATAACAGTTAAAGATGATAAGAATAAAGATCACACATATCCATTGATCAATTTTTCTCGTACAAATAATTTCTCAATACTTCACCAAAGACCAAGTGTTTCAATGGGTGATAAAGTTAAAAAGGGTGACCTACTTGCAGATACAAGTACTACTGATAATGGTCAGATAGCTATTGGACAGAATGTTCTTATTGGATTTATGTCATGGGGTGGAGCCAACTACGAAGATGCCATTGTTTTATCTGAGAAATTAGTTAAACAAAGTAAATTTACAAGTATCTATGTTACAGAATTCGTATGTAATGTTCGTGATACAAAGCTTGGACCTGAAATAACTACTCGTGATATTCCAAACGTTGGTGAAAATAAATTAAAAGATCTTGATGAAGATGGAATCATTGTTGTCGGAGCTGAAGTTCGAGAAAATGATATTTTGATTGGTAAGATTACTCCAAAAGGAGAGACAGAACTTACTCCAGAAGAAAGATTACTCCGTTCTATCTTTACTGAAAAAGCACGTGATGTGAAAGATACATCACTAAGACTTGAACATGGTAAACAGGGAAGAATAATTGGGGTTAAAATATTCTCACGTGATCAAGGCCACAACCTTGAGTCAGGAATTATAAAGAGAATAGTTGTTGAGATTGCTCAAATCAGAAATATCTCTGTCGGAGATAAACTTTCCGGACGTCACGGTAACAAAGGTGTTATTTCAGTTATATTACCTGAAGAAGAAATGCCATTCATGGCTGATGGTACACCTATCGATGTTATCCTTACTCCACTTGGTGTTCCTTCTCGTATGAACTTAGGTCAGATCCTTGAAATGCATTTAGGTTACGCTGCGAATACTTTGAATTATCAAGCTATTGTTCCTTCATTCTCTTCTGCTACAGTTCCTGAAATAAAAGCTGAGCTTGTAAAAGCTGGTCTTCCTGAGAGTGGTAAAGTTACACTTTACGACGGACGAACAGGAGATGCTTTCGATCAAGATGTAGCTATTGGTTACATGTATATGCTTAAGCTTCACCACATGGTTGAAGATAAACTTCACCTGCGTTCTATCGGACCATATTCACTTATTACACAGCAACCACTTGGAGGTAAAGCTCAAGGTGGAGGACAGCGTTTCGGAGAAATGGAGGTCTGGGCTCTTGAAGGACACGGGGCAGCTTATACTCTACGTGAAATGTTAACTATTAAGTCTGATGATATTGTTGGTCGTTCACAGACATTTGATGCCATTATTAAAGGTCACCAGATTGGTGAACCAAATGTTCCAGCTTCATTTAATGTATTGCTCAGTTATTTAAGAGGTCTTGCATTAGATGTTGAACTTAAAAGATTAAGGAACGATTAATAGCTTAAATATCTAATACTAAAATATTATGAAAACAATTGATACAACAAATTTCGACTCAATAGTGCTCAAGCTTGCATCTCCTGAAACCATAAAAGAGTGGTCCTATGGAGAAGTAACTAAGCCAGAAACAATAAATTACCGTACTGGAAGATCAGAAAGAAGTGGTCTTTTTGATGAAAGAATTTTTGGTCCAGAAAAAGATTATGAATGTTATTGTGGTAAATACAGACGTATTCGTTATAAGGATATAGTTTGTGAAAAATGTGGAGTTGAGGTTACTCGCTCTATTGTTCGTCGTGAACGTATGGGACACATCGAGCTTTCAAGTCCTGTCGCTCATATATGGTTCTTAAGAGGTGTTCCTTCTCGTATGTCAGTACTTCTAAACATTCCAGTAAGTGACTTAGAGAAAGTTATATATTTCGCTGGTTATATAATCACAAATGTTTATAGTGAAGAAAAAGAATCAATAATTAAAAATCTTGAAAGTGAATTTAAGGCAAAACTTAAGAGTACAAACGAAGAAGAAGATAAAGAGAAATTAAAAGAACTTCTTTCAAGTATTAAAAAAGAAATTGGTGAAATAGTTCCAGGAAAAGTTTTAAATGAAATAGCTTACCACCACTTTGGTCTTAAATACGGAAGTTGTTTTGAAGCAAGTATTGGAGCTGAAGCCATCTTTACTTTATTTAAAAATATGGACTTAGAGAAGCTTAAAATAGAAACTGAAAACATGGTTCCTAAAGCTTCAAGTATAGATAAAGAAAAACTTGAAAAAAGATTATCACTTATCCGTTCAATGATACATTCAGGTATTCGTCCTGAGTGGATGTTCTTGACTGTTATTCCTATAATTCCCCCAGCACTTCGTCCTATGGTTGCTCTTGATGGTGGACGTCATGCAACTTCAGATTTGAATGACTTGTATCGTAGAGTTATAAATCGTAATAATCGTTTAAAGAAACTAAAAGAGATAGGTGCTCCTGATGTTATTCTTCGTAACGAAAAGCGTATTCTTCAGGAAGCAGTTGATGCTCTTATAGATAACTCAATCGCAAAACAAAATGATTCACAGGCAGTGTCTTCTTCTCAGAAGCGTGCTCTTAAATCTCTTTCAGATAATCTAAAATCAAAACAAGGATTATTCCGTCAGAACTTACTTGGTAAGCGTGTGGACTATTCAGGACGTTCAGTTATTGTTGTTGGTCCTAATTTGAAACTAAATCAATGCGGTTTACCAAAACACATGGCTCTTGAATTATTCAAACCTTTTGTGATTTCAAAAGTACTTGAAACAGAATTAGCTTTCAATATTCGTGGAGCTAATCGTTTGATAGAAGAAGGAGTTCCTGAAGTTTGGGCTATCCTTGAAGAAGTAATTAGAGGTAAATATGTACTTCTAAACCGTGCTCCTACTCTTCACCGTTTAGGTATTCAAGCTTTTAACCCTATTCTTATTGAAGGACATGCTATTCAAGTGCACCCACTTGTTTGTGCAGGGTTCAACGCTGACTTCGACGGAGACCAGATGGCTGTATACGTACCACTTTCTGATATGGCCCAAGAAGAAGCTCGTGTTTACATGGCTTCAAATAAAAACTTACTAAAACCTCAAGACGGATCTCCAATCGTTATGCCAAAGATGGATATTATTCTTGGTTGTTACTGGATGACAAAGGGAGTTGATGGTGAAAAAGGAGAAGGTATGGCTTTCTCAAGTACAAACCAAGCTATTACAGCTTTCGATCTAGGCGTCATTACATTCCGTGCTAAAGTTAAAGTTCTAGGTAGCGAGAAAGATAAATACGCTATATTTGGAGGTAAACCATTTGAAACAACAGTTGGAAAATTATTCTTCAATAGTATTTTCCCTGATGATTTTCCTTTCATAAATGAAGAAATAAATATTAAGAGAATGTCTCTTCTTGTGGATGAACTTATTGTTCATTATGGAATAGATGAAACTCCTCAATTCTTAGATAAAATTAAAGATTTTGGTTATCAGTATGCAACTTACTCTGGAGTAACTTGGGGTATTGATAATGTCACAGTTCCAGAAGGTAAAAAAGATATTGTTAAAAAATATCGTAAAGAAGAAGAATTAGTTCGTGAACAATTTAATGATGGTTTGTTGTCTGAAGAGGAACAATATCAAAAAGTTATTGAAATATGGGAACATGCTAAAAAAGAAATTGAAGCTATAATTCCAGGTACTCTTGATTCAAGGAGTTCTACTTATGATCTTATTACATCTGGAGCTCGTGGAAACATGGGAAGTTTGGTTCAGATGTGTGGTATGAAGGGTTTGATTGTGAATACTTCAGGTGAGACATTAGACTTCCCAATTATTCCATCTTATATAGAAGGATTATCTCCACTTGAATATTTCATTACAACCCACGGTTCACGTAAAGGTGCTGCCGATACTGCCCTCAATACTGCTAAGGCTGGATATCTTACACGTAGACTAGTAGACGTTGCTCAGGATGTTGTAGTTACAGAAGAAGACTGTGGAACAAAGAATGGTAAAAAGATAGTTGCAGTTGATGGTGTCTTTGCTAAATATATAAATGGAAGAGTTTTACTTTCTGAAATAAAAGATGAAAGTGGAAAAGTTCTATTCAAAAAAGGAGCTTTAATAACAAAAGAAGATTCTAGATTCCTTGAGAAAGAAGGTATCAAAGAAGCTTTTGTTCGAACACCTCTTTCTTGTGAGACAGTTCATGGAATTTGTAGAAATTGTTATGGTCTTGATCTAGGACGCAATTGTATGATTGAGCTTGGTCAAGCTGTTGGTATTATTGCTGCTCAAGCTATTGGTGAACCAGGAACTCAGCTAACTCTACGTACTTTCCATGCTGGTGGAGTTGCTACTGTCGATATTACGACAGGTCTTCCTCGTGTTGAAGAAATTTTTGAAAGAAGAATTCCTAAGAACCCAGCTATTGTATCTGTATCCGAAGGAGAAGTTGTTGATGTTCTAGACAATGGAAAAGAAAAAATGATTAGAGTTCTTTCTGACCTTAAAGTAGATAATAAAATTGGTAAAAATGGTAAGAGTAGTAATGAGGTTGAGTACACCATACCTCTACGTCGTCAAATATTAGTTAAACAGGGTTCAAAAGTTAAGAAAGGTGAACTACTCACAGACGGTTCGGCTGATATTAATGAAATTGTAAAATATGGTGGCAAAGAAATGGCTGAAGAATATATCGTAGATGAAATAAATAAAGTTTATGATCTACAGAGTGCCTCAATCTCAAGAAAACATATTGAAATAATTATTCGTCAAATGTTCTCACGTAAGAGAATTAAAGAAGCTGGAGATACTACTTTCTCACCTGGTGAAATAGTAGAAACAATTGAGTTGATAGAAGAAAATAATAGACTAGAAGAAGAAGGTGGTGGTAGAAAAGCCGAAGCTTCAACTATAGTATTGGGTATTACAGAAGTTTCTCTAACTACTAAGAGTTGGCTATCAGCTGCTTCATTCCAGAATACAAATAGAGTCTTAATCAATAATGCTATCCGTGGTGGTATTGATAATCTAAGAGGTCTAAAAGAAAATGTTATTATTGGTAATCTTATACCAGCAGGAACTGGTTTTGGTGTAAAGCGTCCTAAAAAAGAAGAAGTAGAAGAAAATCAAGTAGATTTAGGTTAGTTAATAAAACTCTCAAAAATAAATATGAATTCACCCGTAGAAAAAATTAAAGAAAAGCTTTCTATCGTTGATGTAATTTCCTCATATTTAAAAATAGAAAAAGCGGGTAAAAATTATAAGGCCAGATGCCCATTTCATAATGAGAAAACTCCATCGTTTTCTATTTCCCCAGACAGGGGAATGTATTATTGTTTTGGGTGTGGGGCTAAGGGTGATATATTTTCTTTTGTGGAGCATTTTGAAGGAACCAATTTCTTGGGTTCTTTAAAGATTCTTGCAGAACGTGCAGGTATAGAACTCACTTCTTATCAGAATAAAGAAAAAGATAAGACAGATGTTTTTTATGAAATAATCGAAGAAGCAACAGCTTTTTTTGAAAAAAATCTTTCTTTAAACAAAGAAGCCAAAAGTTATTTATTAAATAGGGGGGTAAATGAAAATTCAATAAATTCTTTTAATATTGGTTTTGCTCAAGATTCTTGGACAACTTTGTTTGATCATCTTACTAAAAAAGGTTTCAAAAAAGAAGATATTGAAATTGTTGGATTAATAAAAAAGAAGGATGATAGATTTTACGATCGTTTCCGTAGTAGGATTATGTTTCCTATAAGTGACTCAAGTGGAAGGGTGATTGCTTTCTCTGGTAGAATTTTTAAGACAACGAATAGTAATTCTTCTATAGAAGAAGCTAAGTATATAAATAGTCCAGATACTCCATTATTTAATAAATCAAATATTTTATTTGGTTTAGATAAAGCAAAAAGTTCTATAAGAAGCCGTGATTATAGTATTGTTGTTGAAGGTCAGATGGATCTTATCCTTTCTCATCAGGCTGGTTTCTCTAATACTGTTGCTGTTTCAGGTACCGCATTTACTGATACAACTATTGATAATGAGTCCAAGATAAATAATCTTGGTTTAGTTAGACGTTTGTCCTCAAATATTATCTTTGCTTATGATGGTGATGATGCAGGGATACGTGCAGCTAGCCGCTCTGCTATGATCGCACTTTCTCTTGATATGCAGGTTAAAATAGCGATCTTTCCTAAGGGTAAAGATCCAGCTGATATAATATCCGAAGACTATAAAAAATGGGAAGAAATAATAAGAAATAGAGTTGATATAATAAGTTTTCATTTAAATAAAATAAAGGAAAGTAATTTAAATAAAGAATCTACTCGTAAACAAGTAGAAGAGAAGGTGTTTCCATTTTTAGCTATGATAAATAGCTCAATAAAGAAATCAAATTATATAAAAGAAATTGATGAAAAATTAAGTCTTTCTGAAAATGCTATAACTGAAGATTTTAAAAAATACGAGAAAACAACATCCTCATTTGTTCGCCAAGCTGGTGAAATAAAAGAAGAGATAAATATAAACTCTCGTCGTATTAATTTAGAGAGGAAATTATTTGGAATATTTTTTTGGAAAGGAGAAAATGAAGAACAAGCATCTCAGATAGAAGAATTAAGAGCTTTATTTGAAGAAAATATTGGATCTGAACAATATAAAAAGATGCTTACTTTATATGAATCAATTTCCGATGATCTTTCTTTTGAAGCAGAAATGTGGTATTGTGACAAGATTAACGTACTTTTAAGAGATACAAAAGAAATAATTCTAAACTTAGAAGAAGAGATATTAAACGAAGAATCATTTTCTTTATTAATAAAGATAAAAGAAAAAGAACGAAATAAAAATAAGGAAGATATAACCGTTGACCTTGTTGCTCGTCAAAAGATTTTAGAAAAAATAGAAGATATTAAAAGTCGTAGATCAAAATAATTTTATGGTTAAAAAAATAAACAAAAAATCAAAAATGAAAATTACCAAAAAGCCTGCTACTAAAAAAGTTAATAAAAAAGTTGCTTCATCGGTGACT
>JBGSQV010000101.1:0-6351 GCA_041737855.1 Minisyncoccia bacterium
CTACCAGTTATCAACAAAAAAGCGGTTGAAGATGTTATAAAAGTAGGATTGGCTTTAAATGCTAATATTGCAGATTTTACAGAATTTGATCGTAAGAATTACTTTTATCCAGATATCCCAAAAGCTTATCAGATTTCTCAATATAAATTTCCAATAGTTTCTGGGGGTAGTTTGCACGGTGTAGATATTACTCGTGTACACTTAGAGGAAGATACAGCGACAAGTAAGCATGATAGAGGAGATTACTCTCTTGTAGATTTTAATCGTGCTGGAGTGCCTCTTATGGAGCTTGTAACTGAGCCAGTTATTCACTCAGCAAAACAAGCAGGAGATTTCGGAAGGGAATTACAGATAGTTCTTCGCTATCTTGGAGTATCAGAAGCCAATATGGAAAAAGGTCAGATGCGAGTAGAGCTAAATATTTCAATATCAGAAGATCCTAAAGTCTTTGGTACAAAAGTAGAAGTTAAAAATATAAACTCTTTCCGTGCTATGGAGCGTGCAGCTGAATACGAAACAAAAAGAATGATCGTATTACTAGATGCCGGTCGTGGAGAAGAAATTGTTCAGGAAACTAGAGGTTGGGATGAAAACAAACAATCTACTTTTTCACAAAGAACAAAAGAAAATGCAAATGACTATCGCTACTTCCCAGATCCAGATCTTCCAAAGTTATTTTTAAATAAAATTTTTGATATAGAGAAAATGAGAAGTGAACTTCCAGAACTTCCAGAGGCAAGGAGGAATCGCTATAGAAATGATTATGGTATTAAAGATGAAGATATAGAAAGTTATATAATAGATGAAGAACTTGGCACATGGTTTGAAGAAGTTGCAAATAAACTAAAAGATAAGAATAAAATTAAAACTGCTTCAAATTATATTACTTCAGACTATATAGGGCTTAAAAAGATAAATGTTGATATAAAACTTCCAAGTATGAGTAACTTTGCTGAATTAGTTGAAATGGTAAGCGAAGACAAGATATCTTCACGTGCAGCGAAGGATATTCTTGGTATGATTGCAGTAAAAGATGAATCTCCAGCTAAAATAGCAGAGGAAAAAGGTCTTTTACAGAATCATGACGAGGGAGCTCTTAAAGAAATTGTTCAGAAGATTATAGATGTAAACCCAGAAGTCGTTGCTACTTATAAAGGTGGTAAAGAAAATGCTATAATGTCACTAGTTGGACAAGTTATGAAAGAAAGTAAAGGAAGTGCAAACCCTCAAATGGTACAGAAATTATTAAAAGAATTATTAGCTTAATCAATAAATAATATGGATAAAAAAATTCGTGTAGCAATAAATGGTTTTGGGAGAATCGGTCGTGCATTTTTAAAGATTGCATGGGAAAGAGAAGATATTGAGATAGTAGCAATAAATGATCTCGGCTCAATCGAGAGTTTATCTTATTTACTTCGTCACGACACAGTTTACCGTAACTGGGGTCACAAAGTAGAAGGGAAAGATGGTGTTCTTGTTGTAGATGGTAAAGAAATAAAATTTATTTCAGAAAAAGATACTACAAAGCTTCCATGGAAAGATTTAAATGTTGATGTGGTGATAGAGTCTACAGGATTATTTACTTCATTTGATAAAGCAAAGTTCCACTTAGACTGTGGTGCTAAAAAGGTTGTGATTTCTGCTCCAGCAAAAGGAGAAGGCGAAACAAAAGGAGAAACAATCCTTCTTGGTGTAAATGAAGAGAAATTCGGTACTTGCGATATTACTTCAAATGCATCTTGTACTACAAATGCAGCAAGTCCTCTTATTGGTATCTTGAACGAATCAATCGGTATAGAAAAAGCTATTCTAAACACTGTACACGGATATACTGCTTCTCAGGCTCTAGTAGATGGCCCAAGCAAGAAAGACCTCAGAGAAGGTCGTGCAGCAGCACAGAACATCGTTCCAAGCTCAACGGGGGCAGCTATTGCTACAACCGAAGCATTTCCAGAGTTAAAAGGATTATTTGATGGTATATCTATCAGAGTTCCAGTCCCAGCAGGATCAATCGTAGATATTACATTTATAGCAAAGAGAAATACAACAAAAGAAGAAGTAAATGAAATACTTAAAAAGGCAGCAAGTGATCCACACTGGGAAAAGTTATTTGCAACAACAGAAGATCACTTAGTCTCAAGTGATATACTCGGTGAATCTCATGCATCTATCGCAGACCTAGAGATGACTCGTGTTGTCGGAGGTAACCTCGTGAAAGTACTAGGCTGGTATGATAACGAAATGGGGTATACATATACACTAGTGGATCATGTAGTTAAGACAGGAAGAAGTATTAAATAAAAGTTTCTATAAAAAATCCCACAGAAATGTGGGATTTTTTAATTTTGACTAATTTTAATATATATGGTAATTTAAAATAAAATAAAATAAACTTAAAAATAGAGCTAGTATGACAGAAAAAAGAGCCGCTGAAATAGCAGTATTGTATTTAATAGCAGATAAAAATAATTTTTCTATCAATAAAAATATCATCGATAGAAAAATTTCAGAAGGGGAAGAAATATGTTTAACTTTTTTATTAGACATAATAAACCAATATTTACCCAATAAGGGCCTTCTGTCTGAATTAAAAGACAAGTTAAAAATAGAAGAAAATTCTATTTCGTATTTATCAAAAGAGATGAATATCGAAAATTCAGAATTTGAAGATTTTATTATGTATTTATATCTCAATTAATACTTGAGATCATTCTAAAGAATTAAATCGTTGTAATATTTTATATTACAACGATTTTTCTATTTCTCCTTTAAATGAGAAAGTAGCAGGGCCACGGAGAATAATTTCTCCTTTGGTATTTTGAGATAAGAAAAGTTTTCCACCTGGGAATCCTAGTATTATTTCATTATTAAACTTTTCAATTTTATTTAAGATAGAAAATACTGCACAAGCACCTGTACCACAAGAAAGAGTAACTCCGCACCCACGCTCCCAGACGATAACCTTAAAATAATTATCACTTATTTTTTCTACGAACTCTACATTTATTTTATTTGGAAAGTTTTTATTAGTTTCTACTTTTGGTCCAACCGTTTTTATATCTACATCTTCTAAACTTTTTACTATTGTAACAGCGTGCGGATTACCCATAGATACACAATCAAAATCAAAACCTTCTAAGTTGAGCATTCCAGAAGGGAAGTCACCGCTTTTTAATATAGGCGCTCCCATATTTACAGAATAGGTGTCATCTTCATTTATTTTTATATTTTTTACTCCAGCGCGAGTATCTATATTTAATTCTTTCAAATCTGATCCTGTTTGTTCTAGGAAGAATTTAGCTGTACATCGTGACCCATTACCACACATTTGAGCAATAGATCCATCGGAATTATAATAATTCATAAAACAGTCAGCCTTATCTGACTTTTCAAGAAGTATCACTCCATCTGCCCCAATACCAAAATGCCTATCACATATAGACGCAATATACTCTGGAGTAAGGTTTATATCTCCATTTAAGTTGTTTATCATTATAAAATCATTTCCAGCTCCTTCATATTTATAGAAATTAATCATAAAATGTATTATAATATAAATATGAAAATATATATAGGCTCTGACCATGCTGGATTTGAACTTAAAGGGAAATTAATAGAATTTGTTAAATCTTTAAATATAGAAATTATAGATAAGGGAGCTTTTTTCTTGGAACCTACAGATGATTACCCAGATTTTATCGTACCAGTTGCAGAAGCTGTTGCAAAAGAGAATGAATCACTAGGAATAATTTTAGGCGGTAGTGGTGAAGGGGAGCAAATATCTGCAAATAAAATTGAAGGAGTAAGAGCTATAGAGTACTACGGTGGCAACCTAGAAATCGTAAAACTTGGCCGTGAACATAACGATGCCAATATTCTTTCTCTTGGGGCACGATTTGTGGACGACAAAGAAGCAAAAGATGCTGTAAAACTTTTTATAGAAACTCCGTTTTCAAATGATGAACGACATATTAGAAGGATTAATAAAATAGATCAAGAATAATATATGACAGAAGTAACACCAGCAATACTTGTAGAAAGTTTTAGTGAACTAAATGAAAAATTAGCTAAGTTTGTAAATATCACAAAAATGGTCCAGATAGACATGTGTGATGGTAAGTTTGTACCAGCTACTTCTTGGCCAATGGGAAAGGGTGATCAGCACAGTATACAATCAATCCTAGATGAAGAAGATGGTATTCCATTTTGGGAGCATTTAGATTTTGAATTTGATCTTATGGTTTTAAATGCACACAAACAGTTTGATTTCTTTGCTCGACTTGGTGCAAGAAAAATTGTCTTTCATCTTGAAGCAGAAGAAGAAAAAGGTTTTAAAGACTTCTTGGAATCAATGGATCCTTACTTTAAAGATAATATAGCTATAGGAATAGCAATAAATACAACTACAGATATAGCTAAACTAGATCCGTTTATAAACCACGTAGACTTTGTGCAATGTATGGGTATAGAACATATTGGTTTCCAAGGTGAACCATTTGATGAAAAAGTATTAAAACAAGTTAAAGATCTAAGAAGTAAATATCCAGAGTTGCAAATAAGTATAGATGGAAGTGTAAATGAAAACACTGCACCAGCACTAATAGAGGCTGGAGCAAATAGATTGGTAATCGGATCCGCTTTACTTCAGAGTTTTGATATTCGAGAGACTGTTAAAGAATTTGAAAACTTGTAATTAAAATATGGAAAATCTTACTGCTGAAAAAATAATAGAATTAAAAAGTACAGCGAATGATATTCGTAAAAGTATTATTGAAATGCTATGTGAAGCAGGCTCTGGGCACACTGCAGGCGCACTCGGTATGACTGATATTTTTACATTACTTTATTTTGGTGTACTAAAACACGATCCTGTGAACCCACTCTGGACACATAGAGACAGATTAATACTCTCAAATGGTCATATCTGCCCAGTATTGTATGCAACTATTGCTCATGCAGGCTATTTTCCTCTCGAGGAATTGAAAACTTTACGTAAATTTGGCTCACGTCTTCAAGGTCATCCGCATAGAGAATTTATGCCTTTCCTTGAGACTTCTTCAGGTCCACTTGGGGAAGGATTATCCCAAGCTGTAGGTATGGCGATCGCTTTAAAGATTGATAATAAAATGGATGCCAATAATATTTTCTGTATTGTTGGAGACGGAGAACTAGATGAGGGTCAAAACTGGGAAGCAGTAATGCTTGCAAGTAAAGAGAAACTTTCAAACTTAATTGTCATAGTAGATAGAAATAAAATACAAATAGATGGAACTACTGAGGAGGTAATGCCACTTGGTAGTTTGAAAGATAAGTTTGAATCTTTCAATTGGCAGACAGAAGAAATAGATGGTAATGATTTTACAGAAATTAATAATGCAATTTATAAAATAAAGAATAACAAAAAAGATATGCCATCTGTTATTATCGCAAATACTATCCCAAGTAAAGGGGTAAAAGAATGGGAAGGTGATTATCGTTGGCATGGTAAAGCTCCAAATAAAAAGGAAGCTGAAATGGCTTTAAAAGAATTAAGTAAATAATATGTTAAACCAATCATTAAAACTAAATACAAAAATATTTAATGACAATGTTGAGAAAAATTCTACTCGTCAAGGATTTGGTGAGGGTTTACTTAAGGCTGGAATTGAAAATGAAAATGTTGTTGCACTATGTGCAGATCTTACAGACTCTGTAAAAGTAAATATTTTTGCAGATAAATTCCCCGATAGATTTATACAAACAGGAATAGCAGAACAAAATATGGCTTCAGTTGCAAGTGGAATGGCTTCTATGGGCAAGATTCCTTTTATGGCTTCTTATGCAATGTTTAACTCTGGGCGTAACTGGGAACAAATTCGTACAACTATCTGCTACAACAATCAGCCGGTAAAAATAATAGGTTCACATGCAGGACTCTCAGTAGGCCCCGACGGTGGAAGTCACCAAGCTCTTGAAGATATAGCTCTTACCCGCGTGATCCCAAATATGGTAGTAATCTCTCCTTGTGATTATATTGAAGCAAAAAAGGCTACAATCGCTTGTGCTAGAACAATAGATCCTACTTATATACGCCTTGCTAGAAATGATACTCCTTTAATAACAACAGAAGACACTCCTTTCGAAATAGGGAAAGCTCAAATTGTTTATATACCAGAAATTGGACTCGCTCATGTAGGAATAATAGCTACCGGTCCTATTTTATACAAAGCGATTATCGCAGCTCATGGTTTAGAAAAAAGAGGAATAAAAACAAAAGTAATGAATCTCTCTACTGTCAAACCTCTCGACGAGAATGCAATTATCGCCTTAGCGAAAGAAACGAAAGCAATAGTTACAGTAGAAGACCAT
>JBGSQV010000115.1:0-2384 GCA_041737855.1 Minisyncoccia bacterium
GTTAAAGAAAAAGAAAGTCTTACCAATGGGGAAGTAGTTTTAGTTGTTTTTGTTACAGTTTTACCTTTTACTTTTGTGGTGGTTGTTTTAGTAACTGCTCCTCCTTTTGTGCGGATTCCATCTTCTCCCATTATCCAACCTTCTTTATCAAGAGTTGCATTAACTTCATCTATAGTAGTATTACTATAATTATCAACAGAAGATCCAGGGATAATCTTATAAGGGATAGGACTATTTATAACAGACCCATATCCTCCCAATACTTGATCAATAATGTCTTGCTTATCTATTGTTTTATTTATGGCTTCTACTACAGTTTCATCTGCAAAAATTTTATTTTTATCACTATTGAAAAATACTCCAAAGATTCTAGGTAATGTTGCTGTATGAACATTAAAATTCCCTTTTTCTAAGGACCCCATATTTTCTGGACTTATACCTCCAGCTTGGTCTATCTTATGACTCAATAATGCTTTAACTAAATCATTTTCATTTGAATAAGAAATAATGTTAAGATATTTAACCATTGGTTTTCCAAGTGTAAAATTATTGAAACGTTCAAGTTTATATTCTGTAGATATTCCATCGCTATTTTTTGTGATAGATTTAATTTTATAAGGACCAGAACCTATAGCTTTTGAATTAAGCATTGATAGATTAAATCCATTTGAATCTACACCCTTCCATAATTCTGAGGGGAGTATACCTATCGTGGTATTATCTAAGAATGATATATATGGTTGAGTAAGAGTAAACACAACAGTACGATCATCTTTTTTACTTACACTAACTCCATCCCACCCAATCTTGCGAGGACTTTTTATAAGTGGATCTTTTATTTTTTCTATTGTAAAAATAACATCATCCGCAGTTACACTTTTACCGTTATGAAACTTAGCATCTTTTTTAATTATAAATGTATAGCTTGTTCCATCTGGAGATACTATAAATGATTCTGCTAAGTCTGGAATAAAATTACCTTCAGTATCTCTTCTCATTAATCCAGAATATATAATAGAAGTTAGATCTTTATCCGCATCAGATACTGCAATAACTGGGTTTATTAATGTTGGGGCCCCTACGATACCTTCTGTTATAGTTCCTCCACTTATGGGAACTTCAACCATAAACATAGAGTTAATCTTTCCTAATATCATTATTACAGAAATAACAGCAATAGTTAAAATTGCAGCAAGAATTACAAATTGTTTCTTTGAAAAAGAATAAAGAGCATCACGGAGTTCTTCTTTCTTGTAAATATGAAATTCTTTAATAAATAGAATAAATTTATGCATAAAAACACAGAGCCAAAACAGTTAATTAAAGATAAAATCTCTAATTATTTAATGAAGATAGCTATGAATGATGAAGCTACGAAAAATATACTTATAACAATAGTTAAGATAAAGAGGAATTTTTCAAATCCACGGCGTGTTGTATAAAGTCCACCGGCATCTCCTCCCCCCAAAGCTCCTCCGACTCCAGCACTTGATTGTTGAAGTAGAATTGCAGCTATTAATATAATAGATAATATAATCTGTAAATAAGGTAATACATTAGCGATAATCGTCATATTGGAAGAGTATACTATATTTGGTTGGAATAAGCAAATTAAAAAAAGGAAAAACTCCTAGTAAAAAGGTAGTACATTTGTTGACAAAATGTTTGATTATGGTAATGTTGGGGTAAATAAATGTTTTTAAACTCTTTAAATACACTAATATGAAAAAAATTGTTTATTTTTTGATTGTTACCATTTTCTTTATTGCGTCAATTTGGGGTATCGTTCTGAATCAGAAAAGTACACAGATGGTAATTTTTTTATCTATTGTTTTTACTGTTATATATTTAGTTTGTATTGGTATTGGATTTCTTGTTATGTCAGATGTTGAATATCAAAAAAATCCAATTCATCTGAATCAAGTTAATTCGAGATTTTTGTTAATCACGGAAATACTTAAAGATAAGATTGAACTATTTACTTACACAGATGGTTCTCCATTAGATCCAAAAGAATTTAAAAAAAACAATGAAAAAATTAATAATTATTCTCCTTACTATGTTTTTTTGGATGAAATTCCTGAAGAACTTAGGTTCGAGAAAACTGTAATTATGATTATCAATGGAGCCATTGGTGTTATAAAGGTTACAAAAGTTGAAGTCTAATTATTTTTTTATTCAATAGATTAAACACCTACATTTATTTGTGGGTGTTTTTTTATAATAAACTTATGTGATATACTAAAATTTAATAAATAAGGCCTGGTAGCCAAGTGGGTTAATAGCCAGAGATCTGGCAGATCAAATATAAGTGTTTATTTAAAAAGTAAGTTAATAGCTAAAATGGCCTGGTAGCCAAGTGGTAAGGCAGAGATCTGCAAAAT
>JBGSQV010000007.1:0-6850 GCA_041737855.1 Minisyncoccia bacterium
AGTACCCTTGTGGGATATATTGATTATTCCTTCTACATTTCGGTTAGAATCGTGTTTTTCTACTTTTCCTTTCATAATTAAGAGTATATCACATATTGTTTTATATATAGAGAATCACTCTCTGGTAATTATATATAAAAATACAATAGATTATGCTAATATTAATTGATTGCGAATACTCAAAATGATCAATAATTTTATCCATAAATACATCAAAATAATCAGATATATCTTTGCAGGAGGTCTTGCAACTTTTTCTAATCTGGTCATTTTGTTTGTACTCGTGCACTATTTAAAAATATGGTATCTCACCTCAGCTGTAATCTCTTTTTGTATTGCTGTTGTAATAAGTTATTTACTTCAAAAATATTTTGTATTTCAAGATTACGATAAAAAAGATATACATAAACAATTTATAAACTTTTTTGTTTACAACATAATTATGCTCGGTTTCAATACTTTGCTGATGTATTTCTTTGTTGATATACTTATTATCTGGTATCTTTTGGCCCAAGTCATGTCTGCTATTATTGGTGCTTTTATAAACTACATTTATTTCAATAAAATTGTATTTAAAAATAATATATGAATAGAATTCCTAAAATCATTGTTGTCTTACCTGCATTTAATGCTGAGAAAACTTTAGAAAAAACAGTTAAGGATATTCCTATGGATATTGTTAGTGAAATTATATTAGTTGACGATGGTAGTAATGATGATACTGTAGCTTTAGCCCGAAAACTCAACTTAACGGTTCATGTTCATGATAAAAATAAAGGATATGGTGGTAATCAAAAGACTTGCTATAAAGTAGCGATTGAAAATGGTGCGGATATTATTATTATGATCCATCCTGATTATCAATATGATCCAAGGGTTATAAAATATTTGGCTGGTTATATTGATGAAGGATATTGTGACGTAATGCTTGGGTCTAGAATACGATCTCGTAAGGAAGCACTAGATGGAGGAATGCCGTTTTATAAATATTTATCAAATCGATTTCTTACTTTTTGGGAGAATATATTAAGTGGTCAGAATTTGTCTGAGTGGCATACAGGACTTCGTGCTTATAAAAGGGAAGTATTAGAAAATATTGATTTTATGAAAAATTCTGATGATTTTGTTTTTGATACACAGGTTTTATTTCAAATAATAGAAAAGGGTTATAAAATAGGTGATATTCCAGTCCCAGTACGCTATGCAGTAGAGTCTTCATCTATTAATTTTAGTAGGAGTTTGAAATATGGATTATTAACACTATTTATTGCTTTTAAATTTTTTACAAAGAATCTTTTTAAAAAATAATATTTATGATTTGTAAAAATGAAAATTCTGTAATTATATTAGAAACACCTAGTCATAATCTTTTTGAGTGCTTATCTTGTGGTTTAATCAATGCTATAAAAAAAGAAAAAAATATTTTAAAACCAGAAGAGATTTATAGTAATTATTATAAAAAAGAAAAATCTAATAGATTTGGGGGGGGTGTTGAGTTAGTTGTTAAAATGTTTCGCTTTATTCGTGCATTCAGAATCTTTATTTTAAAACAGAAAGCTAAAAGCATTTTAGATATTGGGAGTGGTAGGGGTTGGATGCTTTATTTTTTAAAGAAATATTTTAAATACAAAAGAACTGCCGGAACTCAAATAGCAGAGAATGCCTATATATATTCAAAAGAAAAACTTAATTTAGAGATTTACAATAAAGATCTCCTTGAGTTATCTTTTAATGATAAATTTGATGTTATAACAATGTGGCATATATTGGAGCATGTAGAGAAACCAGAAGAATATATAGAAAGGATTTATGAGTTACTTGATGATAAGGGAATGCTGTTTATTGAAGTTCCGAACTTTAATTCATGGACTCGAATAATAACAGGTAAATATTGGTTGGCTCTTGATTTAAAACATCATTTAACTTTTTTTACACCATCCTCTTTGGTTTCTTTGCTTAAAAAATATAATTTTAAAATTAAAAAAATAAGAACTTTCTCTTTAGAATATTCAACTTTTACTTCTGTTCAAAGTATTGTTAATATTATTACAAATTCAGATTCATATTTTTTCGAATGGCTTCAGAATAAAAATTTTAATTTAAAAATACTTTGGCATACTTTTCTTTTTATGGTTTTATTTATACCATGTTTGGTTATTAATTTGTTTTTATATTTTAGTAAAAAAGGAGAAGTTTTAACTGTAATTGCACAAAAAAATGACTGAGAATAAATTTTCTAAAATATTTCTAGAAGGGAAACGTCCATTTATTTGGATTATTTGTATTATTTTATTTATTTATGGAATTACTCTTTTTTCTAATATTGTCTATTTAGATGATAATGTTTTGGCTACTGGTCAATATCAATTTAATAAAAGTTTACTAAATATTCCCCAGGCTTTTAATGAAGATATTTTTAGGACACCACAAGGTGGTGGAACATTTTATCGTCCCATTGAGCGGATTACATTTATGCTTGATGCACAACTAGGAGAAGGGATGGTCATATTCATGTCCCATTTTAGCAATGTTCTGTTACATATATTAGCTATATGTTTACTTTTTCTATTTTTAGTTAAATTAAAAATTAAAAAAGAAGCAGCTTTTTTGTTTGCATTAATTTTCGCAATACATCCGCTTACTGCTCAGACAGTATCTTTTATTTCTGGGCGTAATGATTCACTTCTTGCTATATTTGTTTTTCCTGCATTTATTTTTCTTATAGATTTTTTGGAAACAAAATATAAAAAATATTTTATATGGCATTTAATATTTTTAGCTTTAGCGCTTTTTACAAAAGAAACAGCTGCTGTTTTACCAATAATTTGTGGAATTTATCTTTTGGTCTTTATTGGTTTTAGGAAAATAATTAAAGATTATAAATTTTATTTAAAAATAGTGTTTGGGTGGTTGGGTGTTGGTCTCACTTGGTTTTTAATTCGTGGAATTGTACTACATGCTGTTGTTGGGAATGCTAGTTATAATATTCCACTTTCGATATATAATAATTTACCATCATTAATACCAGCTATAGGTAAGATATTTTTACCATTTAATTTAGCTGTTTTTCCTATTGCTACTGATATGACTATGTTTTATGGTATTGCTTCTATTATTTTTCTAATCGTATGGTTTATCTTAAGTAAAAATAAAAATTTACAATTTATTATTTTTGGTTTTTCTTGGTTCCTTATTTTTATAATATTAACTTTAATTAAACCCCTAAGTACTGTTCCAGAATTTTCAGAGAATAGAATCTATATACCAATGTTTGGTTTTATTTTTGTAATTTTAGGGTTAGGTATAATAAAGCTCCCAGCCTTTATTAAAAATATTGATTGGAGGAAAATTATTTTAATTATTAGTTTGATAATAATTTTAATTTTCTCATCGGTAACCATTTATCGTAATAAATATTATAAAAATAAATTAAATTTTTGGAATAATGCAGTAGAAACTTCACCTAATTTTGCATTTAATCATAATAATTTAGGTGCCATGAGGTATTTAGATGGAAATATGGATAGTGCAGAAAAAGAATTCAAAATTGCCCTGAGCCTTAATCCGAGTGAACCGATGGCTCATAATAATTTGGGTTTAATTTATGTAAGTAGAAACCAGTTTGTAGAAGCAGAAGGGGAATATAAAAAAGAGCTAGAAGTTAATCCAAATTATGAGAATGCTTATCTTAACTTAGGGTTATTGTATTTTGATCAGCAAAGATTTGAAGAAGCTGAGAACAACTGGAAAAAAGTGCTTGAGATTAATCCAAATAATACAGATGCTTTGAAATATTTAACGAGCGATTATTATAATCAAAAGAATTATCAAGAAGCTGCTATATATGCTTACCCTTTATACATGATGGGGGTGAAGATTCCATCTGATTTAATTAAAATTATTCAATTATCTGAATTTAGATAAAATAAGGGCTTGGTGTTACTACTCAGGTTGATTTATTCCTACCCTTATGTTAGGATATCCTCATATATGTTAAAGATAAGATTACAAAGAACAGGGCGCAAAAATAATCCAGCTTTTAGGGTTCTTTTGACAGACTCAAAAAATTCTGCAAAAAGTGGTAAATTTTTAGAAATATTAGGTTCATATAACTTAAAAAAGGGTGAAGTATTGTTTAAGGCAGATCGTATCGCTTATTGGATGAGTAAGGGTGCTCAGGTTTCAGATACAGTTTATAATTTCTTGGTTCACCAAAAACTGATTGAAGGAAAGAAGAAAAATGTACTATCAAAGAAGGCTCCCACTAAAGCTCGTAAAGAACTTAAGAAAGCATAATTTAAATCATAACTAAAAAACACAATATTTATATTGTGTTTTTTAGTTTGCTAATGAAAAGAATTTTGTGATATAATTACTCCACAGCAGTTTGTAGTCGGTACACTGCAGAGAATTTAAGAATAATACTATTAAAAGAATATATGGAAGACGATAAGGCATTTTTAGAATATATAGTAAAAGCTTTGGTTGATAATCCAAATGATGTGAAGATCGACCGTACAGTAGATGAGATGGGCGTACTTATAACTATGACAGTAAATGGTGCTGATATGGGTAAAATTATTGGTCGTCAAGGTAATACTGCAAAAGCAATCAGAACACTTCTAAGAGTGATCGGTATGAAAAATAATGCTCGTGTTAATTTGAAAATCAATGAACCAGAAGGTGGTAAGATTGAAGCTCCAGTAGCTACAGCGGCCCCAGTATCTTCATCAGCTAGTGATTCATCTAAGTCAGTTGAGTCAGCACTTGAAGATCTTAAGGGTATATAAATAAAACAAACAAAACGACCCCATCTGCTTTGTTGCAGTCTCCGAGTGCTCGGTCAATGTAGAATCACTACATCTTCCTCGCATCCTCGATTGCGCCTCGCATATGGGGCTTTTTTGTTTATTTTATTAAATTCATGGTATAGTAATTTTATGAAATTTCACATAGTTACATTATTCCCCGAAATGTTTGATTCATATCTTGGTGAGTCTATTTTAGGTCGGGCTATAAAAGAAAAGAAGATTTCTGTTTCTTTTGTGAATCCTCGTAAATATGTATCTGGTAAATATAAGAAAGTCTGGCCAGATGGTAATGTCTCTCGACAAGTAGACGAACGTCCTTATGCTGGAGGTCCTGGAATGGTAATGATGGCAGAGCCAATCATTAAGGCAGTTGAATCAATACAAAAGAAAATTACCAAAGCAAAAACTAAAAAGCAAACACCAAGAACTATTATTGTTAACTTTGTTCCGTCTGCAGAAAAGTTTGATACAAAAACAGCAAAAACTTTATCAAAAAAATACACAGACATCATTATGATCTGTGGACGTTATGAAGGTATTGACGCTCGTGTAGACAAAATTCTAAAAACTAAAAAGATATCAATAGGGGACTATGTACTTACTGGTGGGGAGATCCCAGCGATGATACTTGTGGATTCTATATCTCGCCAAATAGAGGGAGTACTTGGTAATTTTGATTCTCGCGAAGAAGAACGTGTGTCCTCAAGTGAGATCTACACTCGTCCAGAAATACTAGTTCATAACAATAAAAAATATAAAGTTCCAAAGGTTCTACTTTCTGGAGATCATAAGAAAATTGAAGAATGGAAGAATTTGACAAAAAAGTCAAAATAATATAGGATAATACCCAGATTGAATAGATTGAGTTATGGCAAATCAATCCTCGTTTATTAAGGTTTTAAAACTATATTTGTGTTCAAAACCCATATTGCCAACAATTATAAATAAAAAATAAAGTAGAGTTTGGTCACTCTATTGTTTTTTACGTTTTCAATTTTTATTATGAAAAAAACAGTTACTCGTGAGAAAAAGTATTTTTCCCGTTATAAGAAACCTTTGGTTCCGTTTCCTAATTTAATAGAGAATCAGTTACTTTCATTTAACTGGTTAGTAGAGACTGGTCTTAAAGAAGTCTTTAAGGAATTTTCTCCTATTAATGATTATTCAGAAAAGAAATTCCAATTGGATTTTACTTCTTTTGTGCTTTCTGAACCAAAATTTGATGAAGAGTATACAAAAATAAACAAATTAACTTACGAAGGTAATCTTAAGGCTCGTGTTAAACTTTTAAATAAAAGTATCGGTACTTCTAAAGAGCAAGAGATTTTCATGGCAGATGTTCCTTTAATGACCAAACATGGAACATTTATCATAAATGGAGTTGAACGTGTTATCGTTCCACAGCTTACAAGAAGTTTCGGTGTATTCTTTACAGAACAAGAACTTAAAACTAAAAGATTTTTCGGAGCAAAAATTATTCCAGCTCGTGGAGTTTGGATAGAAATCGAATCAGATAATGATGGAGCTGTTTATGTTCGTGTAGACAAGAAGCGTAAGTTTTCTGTTACATCACTTCTTCGAGTTCTTGGACTTACCGACGAGGCTATGATTAAAGCTTTTAGTGATAATGAAGAAGCATTAAAATCCATCAAGGTTTCTATTGAAAAAGACCCTGCAAAGACTACTCAAGATTCATTTATTGAAATATATAAGCGTCTTCGTGATGGTGATCTTGCTACAGCTGATAATGCCCGTGAATTTATAACAACATTACTCTCAAGTGAAAGATACGACCTTTCTCCTGTTGGACGATTTCGTTTCAACAAGCGTTTTGATAAAAGTATGGATGAAAAGGAAATGGAGAGAAGAACAATCTCATCAGATGACGTTGTTTCTATTGTGAATAATATAATATTACTTAATAATGATATACATTCCAAAGCAGATGATATTGATCACTTGGGTCAACGTCGTGTTCGTTATGTTGGAGAAATGATTCAACAGAAATTCCGCATGGGTATGTCTCAGATAAAGAGAAA
>JBGSQV010000016.1:0-1606 GCA_041737855.1 Minisyncoccia bacterium
TCATAGTAATTAATGAAGAAACTTAATAAACAATATAAAGATATCATAGAAATAGAAAATTTACTCCTTGCGTGGCAAGAGTTTTTGTGTGGAAAGAAGAATAAAAAAGACGTACAAGAATTCGGGCTCAGGTTTATGGATAATATTTTAAGTTTACATAATGACTTGAAAAATAAAACATATAAGCATAGTGAATACAAAGCATTTAAAATAAATGACCCCAAGCCAAGAGATATACACAAAGCAAGCGTAAGAGATAGGCTACTCCATCATACAATCTATCGTATACTCTATCCATATTTTGATACTAAATTTATACACGATTCATATTCATGCAGGAATAATAAGGGGACACATAGGGCTATAGATAGGTTTAGATATTTTTCAAACATTATTTCAAAAAATAATACTAAAACTTGTTGGGTTTTGAAATGTGATATTAGAAAGTTTTTCGCAAATATTGATCATGAAATTTTAAAAGATATTTTAAGTAAAAATATTGAAGATAAAGATACCCCCTGGTTATTAAATCAAATTATTGATAGTTTCCATACCTTTACCAACCCAACGCTATCGCGTCCAAGAGGTAAAGGTTTACCTCTTGGAAATCTAACAAGCCAACTACTTGTGAATATCTACATGAATGAATTTGATCAATTTGTAAAAAGAGAATTAAAAGTTAAATACTATATTCGTTATGCAGATGATTTTGTTATTTTTAGAGATGATAAGAAATATTTAGAAATTATATTAGAAAAGATGAAAGAATTTTTAGGGAATAAATTAAAGTTAACTATGCACCCTGATAAAGTTTATATTAAAACTCTTGCTTCTGGTGTTGATTTTCTTGGATGGGTTAATTTTCTAAAACATAGGGTTTTAAGAACTAGTACTAAAAAGAGAATGTTTAGGAATTTAAAAGAAAATGGTTTTAAAAAAGAAAGTGTGAATTCTTATTTGGGTATGTTGAGTCATGGAAATGGGTATTTTTTTACAAAAAAGAGTCAAACCTATGTAATTATAGTCAAAATAACATAATATATTATGGGGGATTGCTTAAAATGACCATATATGATAAAGTAAAACCCATGGAAATAACGAAAAAACAATTCACTCCCGTTGTACAGGAAGACAGAAAAAAGCTTGATTTTAAAGCTGGTGATACTGTTCGTGTATGGAGTAAAATTTTAGAAAAAGGAAAAACTCGTCTTCAGGCTTTTGAAGGACTAGTTCTTTGCCGAAAACATGGTACAGAAAGTGGAGCAACTTTCACTATTCGTAAAGTAGCTAGTGGTGTAGGAGTAGAACGTGTTTTCCCTCTATACTCTCCAAATGTTGATAAGATTGAAGTTCTACGTAAATCAAAAACTCGTCGTAGTAAATTATATTACATTCGTACTAAAGCAGTTAAAGAAGTAAAGAAGAGACTAAAGAGTGTTACTCTTTCTATGAATAAAGATAAAAAAGTAGAAGAAGTAGAAGTTGAAACAGAAGAAGTAAAAACAGAAGAATAAAATTAACCCCACAAATAAAGTTTGTGGGGTTAATTTTTTTGTGCGCGGGAGAGGACTTGAACCTCCACACCCATAAGGGCACATCCACCTCA
>JBGSQV010000055.1:0-11239 GCA_041737855.1 Minisyncoccia bacterium
CCATTACTGTTATTGGCTACAATCTGTAAGCTGTGTCTGGTGTTACTTACTAAAACCATCTCAATTTTGTATTTTGCAAAAACAGAAGTGACTATAATCAGCTGCTCATTTGTTTTAATCTTTTCATCAGTAATCAAAAATAAAGTTAAATTCTTTTTTGAGCTGATTAATTTTGTTCCTTTTTTGTGGCTTTTTAGTTCTTTGATTTGAGTAAAAAATTTTGGGTTTGAAAGGGAAGTAATATCAATCGGAGTGTTATAAAGCTTAACAAAATCAATAGCTTTTTCGTGAATTATTTTACCTGATTCCTCAGCTTCTTGGTAGCTTATAGTTGGCATAACTTGAGCATAGGGTACTATTTTAGGATCAGCAGATAGAACTCCACCTACATCTTTCCATAAAATTATTTTATGTGCTTTTAGAGCTGCTCCAATAAAACAAGCTGTAGTATCGGTACCTCCACGCCCAAGTGTAGTAGTCTCTCCGTTTTTTGTTATACCAGTAAACCCAGCTATGATAGGTATTCCTTTTATAGTTTTTAATTTTTGATTTATATTTTTCTCAGAGATTTTATAGTCAATATCAGCATTCTTAAAATTATCATCTGTGATGATTGGAATCTCTTCAGCTAGTAGTCTCTGTGACCGTATGTTTGTAAAATTAAAATAGAAACTTAGAATAGTAGCTGAAAGTTTTTCTCCATAAGAAACTATTTTATCTTCTAATTCAGAGTTAGATAAAAAATTATTTAAACTAGATTCTAATTCAATAAATAATTTTTCTAATTCAATGTTAACTTCATCGCGCCACTCTTTAGTGAACCCAATATCTGTGATTATTTTATTGTGTATAGTCTTTAGTTCAATTATTAGATTTTGTACAAAAATATCAGCCTTATTCTTTTTTGAGTCGAACTCTTTTAATTTAACAATAAAAGATACTAAAAGGTCTGTTATACCAGGCATCGCTGATACAACAACTATAGGGTAATAATTTGAAGAAATTTGTTCATTCAGACGAAGAGCAATTAGAGGGATAAGGTCTTTCTTTAATATTCCACCACCAAATTTGTTAACTATTATTTTTTTAGTCATTCCTTAAGTTTATAATATTTGGGCTAAAAATCAAGGACCCAATTTATTGACTTATGGGGGTACCAATAGTAAACTTAAATTGTTATTAACAATTATAGTTCGCTTCATTAAAATAGCTTTCTTCAAAATGCACGGATATTTTTCTGCTGAAAAATTCCTCGTGCTCGGGCCGTCGCCCTCCCAAGTCATTTTTCAGAAACTATTTTAATTACGCTCAAATAAAATGTCAAAAATACTTGTTATAGGTTGTGGAAATGTTGGAAGTGTGGGTTTGCATAAAATGGCTCAATTTCCAAAGGTTTTCTCTGAAATACATGTGGTAGGTAGAACTCCTTCAAAATGCGAGGCTGTTCGTGTGTCTGTTTTTAAAAAATCAAAAGGCAAAGTCAATTTGCATATACATATAAGTGACGTAGGTAAAGGAGACAACTTTCTTAAGCTTCTAAAAGAAGTTAAACCTGTGCTTGTAGTGAACTGGGGTAGCCCTTATGACAACCTTGTTCTTATGGATGCTTGTCTAGCTTACGGAGTGAATTATATCGATACAGCTTGTTATGAGCACCCAGATAAATACGGATTCTCTTACGAGAAGCAACTTGCTAAAAATGAAGCTTTCAAAAAGAAGAATTTACTTGCAATACTCGGCTCTGGTTTTGATCCAGGAGTTTCAAATATTTTCTCTGCTTATGCTCGTGATTATATTTTCGACAAAATAGATACTATTGATATTTTGGATTGCAATGGAGGCTCAAAAGATGAAAAGATTAAATTTGCTCCAAACTTTGATCCAGAAATAAACTTAAGAGAACTTATTCTACCTATTAAATTCTGGGAGAATAATAAATGGAAAGAAAGTGGCAAGCTTATCGATGACGATGCTCCATTCTTTGAATTCAATTTTCCTGAAGCAGGGAAGTTTACTCCTTATTTGATGTATCACGAAGAGCTTGAAACTATCCCTACTCATATACCAGGACTCAAGCGTATTCGTTTCTGGATGACATTCTCAAAGAGCTACCTTACTTACCTAAGAGTATTATTTAATGTTGGTCTCACTCGTATAGATGAAGTGAACTACAATGGTACAAAAGTTGTCCCGGTTAAATTCCTCAAAGCTATTCTTCCAAAAGGAGAAGATTTCAATAGTGGATACGTTGGTAAGACAAATATCGGTAATATTATTACAGGTACAAAGAATGGAAAGAAAAAGAATATTTATATCTATAATGTTTGCGATCATAAAGAAGCTTTTAAAGAAACAGGCGGAAATGCTATTGGTTATACGACAGCCATTCCTACAGTTACAACTGCAAAACTCGTACTTGAGGGTAAGTGGGGTGGCATAGGAGTAAAGAATACTGAAGATAAATCCCTTGATTCAAAAATATACTTAGAGGAAATGGCTAAGGTTGGGCTTACATGGCAAGTGAAGAATCTAAAAGATATACCATCTGCTCTTAAGAAGAATTACTAAAATGTCACAAAATAAAGAAAACATATTTATAGAACCTTGGATAGAAGAAGAAGGTTGGAATATTGAAGATTTTTCTAAGGTAGAAACTCCTTCATATGTTATTTCTATTCCTAAATTAGAGAAAAACCTTCAGATTTTAAAACAAGTTGAAGAAAAAACTGGTTGCCATATCTTAATGGCACTCAAAGGATTTTCTATGTTTTCGGTATTTCCTTTAATGAAGAAGTATCTTTCTGGAAGTGAAGCAAGCTCTGTAAATGAAGCGAGACTTGGTTATGAAAAATTCGGCAAACAAAACCACGTATTCTCTCCTTCGTATACAGAAGAAAATATTAAACAATATATAAAATACGCAGATCATTTAGTTTTTAATTCCTTCTCTCAGTGGGATAAGTTTAAGGGTTTATGTAAGGGTAAAGTTTCTTGTGGTATTCGTGTAAACGTAGAACACTCTGAAGTGGAAACTCCTATGTATGATCCTAGTAGTCCAAACTCTCACTTCGGAGTTAAGAGATCTTTATTTGAAGAAAATAATTTAGAAGGATTAGAGGGACTTCATTTTCATAATCTATGCGAGCTCGGAGTTGATGCACTAGAGAGAACTCTAAAAGTTTTTGAAGAAAAATTCGGCGAATTCTTACCACAAATGAAATGGGTAAATTTTGGTGGAGGGCACCATATCACAAGAAAAGATTATGATGTAGATTTGCTTTGTAAAATTATCATAGATTTTAAACAAAAGTATCCTCACCTTGAAGTGTATCTTGAGCCTGGTGAAGCTATTGCTCTAAATGCCGGAGTTCTTGTGGGGGAAGTTATAGACACTCCCAAGAGTATACCAGGACAGATAGGCACTGCTGTTTTAGATATATCAGCTACTACGCATATGCCAGATGTGCTTGAAATGCCTTATTTACCGACTATTTTAGGTGCTAGTCCTATACACGAGGGTTCTCTAAATAACTATCGTCTAGTAGGCCCAAGCTGTCTTACAGGGGATGTGATAGGGGAATATTCCTTTGATAAACCATTAGTAATTGGTCAAAAATTAGTATTTCTAAATATGGCAATATATACTATGGTCAAGAATAATACTTTTAATGGAGTGCAACTTCCAAATATTTGTACCATAGATGAAAATAAGAAAATTAAAATTATTAAAAAATTTGATTATCAAGATTTTAAAAATAGATTGTCGTAATTAATATGGAAAATAAAAAAATATTAGAAAAGAAAATAGAGAATTTTAATCCAAATGAAAATGGTCTTCATGACCATGGAATTTTTGGTTTGCCTTTTGACGTAGAAGAATCTGAAATGGTTTTAGTCCCTGTATCTTGGGAAGCTACTGTTTCTTATGGTGAAGGAACTTCAAAAGGGCCTAAAGCAATCTTAGATGCATCTCAGCAGTTAGATCTATATGATCCTATATATCCAGATGCATGGAAAAGAGGTATAGCTATGAAAGATATTCCTACAGATATTTATTATCAAAATATGCAGGTTTGCGAGAAAGTTAAAAAATATTTAGATGATTATGTAAACGATACTGTAAATAAAAATCTTCAAGAAGAAATAAATAAAGAATGCATTTTAATAAATAATTACGTAGAAGACACTACAACTAAATTATTAAAAGATAATAAGATAGTTGGTATTGTTGGTGGTGATCATAGTGTTCCACTTGGATACTTAAAATCACTCTCAAAACAATATAAAGATTTTGGTATTTTACATATAGATGCTCATGCTGATTTGCGTGAAGCTTATGAAGGACTGGAGTATTCTCATGCGTCTATTTTTTATAATGCTTTAAAAATAAAAAATATTTCCAAACTAGTTCAAATTGGAATTAGAGATTTCAGTGAAGCTGAGAATGAAGTAATTAAATCAGAAAAAGGAAGAATTGTATCTTTTACAGATTATGAAATTAAAAAAGATATTTTTAAAGGAAAAACTTGGGCTAAAAAATGTGATGAAATAATAAAACATCTTCCTAAGGAAGTTTATATATCTTTTGATATAGATGGTCTTGCTCCACATCTTTCTCCAAATACAGGAACACCTGTTCTTGGTGGATTTACACTTGATGAAATAGTCTTTTTGTTAGAAAAAATAGTAGATTCAGGTAGAAAAATAATAGGTTTTGATCTTTGTGAAGTTGCTCCAGGTGAAAATGATCAATGGGATGGAAATGTAGGTGCTCGTGTGTTATATAAGCTTTGCTTACTTACACTAAAAAGTCAGAAGTAATTTAAAAAGGAGCCCGATGGCTCCTTTTTAATTTGTTATATTTTTGAAATTATTGTTCCACTGTCTGTATCTTTAACTTCGTATCCCAATTCTTTGATTTGATCTCTTAGATCATCACTTTTAGCCCAGTCTTTATCTGCTCGGGCTTGTTCACGCTCTTTTGAGAGCCTTAGGACAGTTTCTGGTATGGTATTTTCTTCTATATAACCCAAATTAAGCCCCAATACTTTATCAAAATCTAAAATTGTAGCCAATTTGTCTTCATTTGAGATACCGTATTTGAATACTTCATTCACGACTGCCATAGCTTTAGGTATATTCAAGTCGTCATTGATACTATCTATGAATCTTTCTTTAAGTTCCATATTTACGAAACCAATATCTTTTCCTAAAATTTTAATTTTATTTAATAAGTTGTTGTAGCCATTTGTTGCAGAAGTCAGGGTGTCTTCATTCCATTCCATTTGTTTTCGATAATGAACTCCAAAACAAGCGAAACGATAAACAAGCGGATCTATATCTTTATCTATGAATTCACTTTTGACTGTTAAAAAGTTACCAGTACTTTTTGCCATTTTTTCTCCATCTTTAAGATTCAAGAATTCTCCATGCATCCAATAGTTGACCCATGGCTCTTTGCCAGTCACTGCTTCTGTCTGAGCTAATTCATTGGTATGGTGCAAGTTTATAAAGTCTACTCCACCGCAATGTATATCGAAGTGTTCACCCAAGTATTTTACACTCATTGCTGAGCACTCTATATGCCAGCCTGGGAATCCTATACCCCAAGGACTAACCCACTCCATTTGTCTTTTCTCTCCAGCGGGAGAGAACTTCCAAAGTGCGAAATCTGTAGCATTCTTTTTCTCATCATTCACTTCTACTCTGGCACCTTCTTTGAGTGCATCAAGCTTTTGATGTGAGAGCTTTGTATAATCTTTTACTTTTGATGTATCGAAATATATTCCGTCACTTGTTTTATAAGTAAATCTTTTTTCTTCTAAAGTTTTTATCATCGCTATTTGCTCATTTATATTCTCAGTAGCTTTACAAAAAACATCTGGATAAATAATGTTTAGATTTGTTAAATCTTCTTTGAATTTATCTGTATAGAATTTAGCTATCTCCGTCGCCTCCTTGTGCTCTTTCTTTGATTCTTGTTCTATCTTATCTTCACCCATATCTCGGTCGCCAGTCAGGTGACCTACGTCGGTAATATTCATTATATGCTTCACACCATAACCGTTGTAGCTCAATACGCGCTTTAGGACGTCTTCAAATAGGTAAGTGCGCATATTACCTATATGAGCAAAGTTGTAGACTGTAGGCCCGCAGGTATACAAACCAACCTCATTTTTGTTTATAGGTTTGAACTCTTCTTTTTCTCTTGTGAGTGTATTAAATATTACTAAAGACATATAAAAATGTTAGGATTACGGCTATTAAAGATAATATAGATAACTTAGTTAATAATTTCAACTTCTTATTATTCTGATCAATAAGCATTAGGTTATTTATATTATACAGATTAATAAAATCTTGTCCTTGTTTACTTAGCATACTCTTTACCTCAGAGTACTCATTGATGATAATATTGGTATAGCTATTGTATTGCTCTCCAAACATTTGCATCAAGTATTGTGGTAAGTCTTCGAAAACGTTTTCATGAGAACTGATGCATTTTTCTGTTTTGATCAATATTTGATTCTTGTCATAAATCAACTTTGAAGCATTCTTGTTTTTCTTTTTATCAATGAGTGTATTCTCGAGTTCTTTTATTTGGATTTTATTTGTGGCGAGTTGCTCTTTTATATTTATGTACAAACTTTTGAATAAATAAAAGAATAGTAGGCTGTTGTTATTGATACGAAGTTCTTCGGGGAGGGTAGTATCCATCTCTAAGTTATTGAGGAATTCTCCGAGTGCCTCCATCGGCTCGTCGTGGATAGTAATGATAAAATTATTTGTAACTATAAATGTTATCCTACTATCTATCTCTTTATTACTTTCGCCTAGTATATAAGGGATGTTTAAAGATATAAAAATAAGGTTGGAATATAGCTTTGTTTTAGATTCTTTCTTTCTCGAGATGATTTCTGCCTCTATGGATTCTGGGATAGAGTACTCCTCCATAATATAAAAAAGCTCTTCTTCTTTAGGGTTTTCTATATCCACCCAAGCTAGTGAATTATGGCTATATTTTGATATCATATTCTTATATGTTACCACACATACATTATGGCTTGCAATTTTACCAACTTTTGTGTAATATAGTTCTTATCCATGGAAACGTGTTTAATTAAGGGTTTCTGCGGATAAAATAAATTATGCCTAAAGCAACTACAACAACCAAAAAAGCAAAGAAGCCAGTATCCGAAAGTAAGGAATTCGCTGTTATTTTTACAGGCGGAAAACAGTACAAAGTGGCTGTTGGAGACATCTTAAAAATCGAGAAACTTGAAGGGGACTACACAGTTGGAGATAAGATCATTTTTGATAAAGTATTACTTGTTGATAATGGTAAAGACACCACAATCGGTATGCCTTACATCGCAAATGCAACAGTAGAATCACTATTCCAAAAGTTAGGTAAAGCAAAGACTGTAAGCGTAGTTAAATACAAACAAAAGAGTAGATACCTAAAACGCAACGGTCACCGCCAACCATTCATCGAAGTTAAAATCTCAGCAATTAAATAAACTTAAAAAACACTCCGCTTGATGGAGTGTTTTTTGTTTGTATTTGACTAATTCGTATAAAAGTTGTAGTATAATAAAAAATCAAAATTAAATAAATCTATAAAGAAATGAAGAAAATCTTTTTATTTTTACTTGTCATACTAGGTATGGCGGTAAGTACTTTTTCACAGACATCCAGAAATGTTATGATTTTATCTCCTGATAAGGGTATAGTATCTGTTGTTAAAATAACAGAAAACTATGATACTCTTAAGATTTTTGGAATTCAAAAAGAAGCACAAGTTTTCATGAATGATTCAAATGTGGTAAAACTTTTGAATGGTGGAGTAATCTATCTTCCTGATTCAATCACTCCAAGATGGACCCATATTCTTGGGGTAGATAAATTAATAAAAAGAAGTCTCCGAATTAGCAATAATGAGGTGTGTTTAATTAGTAAAAGTGAATTTGTTAATCCTGTAAATGAAAATCTCATTAAAAAAGCATTACTTATTTCACTTGTATTCTTTATAATTAATTTACTTTGTTTATTATTTGGTGATGATATATCATCACAATGGGTAGTGTTAGGTGCTGGAATGTTTTTAGGGATAATTATTCTTTCCCTTAAAAGCATTGATATGCCATGGTTTGATGCTATCTTTATTTCTAGCTCTTTTGTTTTTATAACTATTATTTTTCTTATTGTAAGGATAAGAGGAAAAATAATAGAAAAGAAGAATAAACCTAAATATATTAAAATATATTAAAATGTATTAAATAATTAAAATAAGCATTACACAGATAATCCTGTAATGCTTATTTTTTTATTGTCTATTCAACAATGCGTTTTTTATTGTGTCAGAGTCAGAGTATTCAAGCTCTGTGCCTGTAGAGAGTCCACGTCCAAGGGAGACAACCTTGAAATCATATTTGTCTTGTAGTTGTGTCATTTTTTCTCTTAGATACATATCTGTATGTTCACCTTGAGGGTTTAGAGATAACGCAATAATTATTTCTTTTAAATTATCTTTTTTTGCACGAGTCTCGATAGTGCTTAAAAGCTCATTGAGTCTAAGAAAGCTTGGAGTTTCTTTTGTTACTATCGGTGCGAGGCCACCAAGAATAAAATACATTCCTGAATAATTCTTACTCTTTTTTATATTTTCATAATCTGCATCTTTTTCGATAATCAAAAGGGAAGTCTTGTCTGTTTTTATATCCCTACAAACACTACAAAGCTCATCTCTGTCTCCTTGAAAGAATAGGAAGCAAGATGGGCACTGATGAATGAGGTCTTTGATAGAGAGGATGCTATCTCCGAGCTCTTTTACATAGCCGGGATTCTTGTGAAGCAAGAAATAAACAAAACGTTTTGCTTGGCGTTCTCCAATTCCTGGAAATTCTTTAAAATATTGTGCTAGTTTATCTATCGGGTTCATATATTTATAAGATTAAAATCCATCTATTTCTGTACCACCAGATGAACTGTAACTATTTGTATCTTTCTTATCAATAGACATGAATGTTGTAGATTTCTCTTCGAAGTATAGGTCTACTTTACCAACTGGACCATTTCTGTGCTTTTCAATAAGGATCTCTGCGATATTTGTCTTTTCACTTTCATCTTTACCTTTATCTTCACGGTGAATGAACATTACGATATCGGCGTCCTGCTCGATAGAACCAGAATCACGAAGGTCAGACAAACGAGGGCGACCACCACGAGACTCAACAGCACGAGAAAGCTGAGACAAAGCAAGGACGGGAACATCGAACTCTTTTGCAAGTGCTTTAAGAGAACGAGATATTTCAGTAACTTGGTTTACCATATTGTCGTAGTTCTTTGAAGTAGACATAAGCTGCAAGTAGTCGACAATGATAAGTCCTATGCCGTGCTCGGCTCTGATACGACGACAAACTGAACGCATACGAATTATAGAGTTACCAGCCATATCGTCTACGAAGATAGGAGCTTTAGACAAGCTGTCTAGAGAGTCGCGGATCTTAGCAAATTCACCTTCAGAAGAAAGGTTACCAGTTCGTAGGTTCCAAGCATTTACTTTTGACTGAGCAGCAAGGAGTCTGTCTACAAGTTGCTGTGTACTCATTTCAAGAGAAAAGATTACAGTAGGAGTTCCATTATTGAGGGCTGCCTGGCGAGCGATATCAAGAGCAAGAGTAGTCTTACCCATAGAAGGACGAGCAGCTAAGATGATAAGATCAGACTTCTGAAGACCAGAAAGGTATTGATCAAGATCGTGAAAACCAGTAGGTACTCCGCGAATCTCACCTTTATTCTCATGAAGCTTCTCAAGTCTTTCCCAAGCTTCAGGTAAGCTATCTTTCAGTGATTGGAATGCATGACCGCCAGCATTATTATTTATACCCATCATTCTTTTTTCTGCTTGATCGAGAATCTCAAAAACATCTTCTACTTCCTCACGAAAACCAAGCTCAGAGATACTATCTCCAGCGTCGATTATTTTTCTTAAGATATGTTTTTTATTTACGATATCAGAATAGTATTTTATATTTGTAGAAGCGGGGACAGAGTTGGTGAGTTCACTAAGGTAACTACTTCCTCCCATTTGATCAAGTAATCCTTTTTCTTCAAGTTTGTGAGATACAGAAAGTATATCGATAGGCTCACCCTTACTTGAAAGTTCAAGCATTATTTTATAAATTTCAGAATGTTTATTTGCGTAGAATGAATCGCCGTTTACAACATCGTTGATCTCATGTATTGCTCCTGGGCGAAGCATGATAGAGCCCAATATAGCTTTCTCAGCATCAAGACTTTGTGGTGGAACTCTAAGTTTAATTTTTTTATCTGCCATGAGAGTTATTGTAGCAACAATATGCAAGGTATCAAAATGCTCTTTTCGGACAAATATGGGTATAAAATGTGCAAAACTATTTGTTTTTTGGTATTATATTAGGATGTCAAAGTTAAATGAAATTATCTTAACAGGAGACCGCCCAACAGGGAAACTTCATCTTGGGCATTTTGTAGGATCTATACAAAATAGGGTTAAATTACAAGATGAGGCCAAGCAATCTTTTTATATGATTGCAGATGTTCAAGGTCTAACAGACAATGCAAACAATCCTCAAAAAATAAAAGATAACTTAATAGAAGTAGCATTAGATAATCTTGCTTGTGGCCTTGATCCTAAAAAGACAAATATGTTTATCCAATCACAGGTTCCAGAAATAGCAGAGCTGACTATTCTCTTTTTGAATCTAGTAACATTATCTCGACTTAAAAGAAATCCTACAGTAAAAGATGAGATGAAACAAAAAGGTTTTGGTGAAGATGTTCCAGCTGGTTTTCTTTGCTATCCCGTATCACAAGCTGCAGATATTTTATTCTGTAAAAGTACTTTAATACCAGTAGGAGAAGATCAAAAGCCTATGGTAGAACAAACAAATGAAATAGTTGATACTTTTAATCGTTTCTACGGAGAAACATTTAGTAGAGTTAAACATTTAGTAGGCAATACACCTCGACTTATTGGAATAGATGGTAATTCAAAAATGGGTAAATCTTTAAATAATGCAATTTATCTTTCTGATTCATTCGAAGATATTTCAAAAAAAGTTATGAATATGTACACTGATCCAAATCATATTCATGTTGAAGATAAGGGTAAAGTAGAAGGGAATGTAGTATTCACTTATTTGGATATATTTGATGAAAATAAAAAAGAGTTAGAAGAATTAAAAGATCAGTACAG
>JBGSQV010000064.1:0-1959 GCA_041737855.1 Minisyncoccia bacterium
ATACATTATGTCAAAAGTAGTTCACCCATATGCTCATAGATTAGTAACTCTCCGTGATTGGAAATCACGCTGGTTTGCTGATAAAAAATACAAAACTCTTTTACAAAGTGATGTAATTATTCGTGAATTTTTAGCAAAAAAGCTACGTGGTTTTTATATTTCTCGTGTAGAAATTGAAAGAAGCGCAAAAGCTACAAAAATAATGGTTTACACATCACGCCCAGGTATGATTATCGGCCGTTCAGGTGAGGGTGTAAGTAAACTAAAGCTTGAGCTTGTATCTGCTCTTAAAAAGAGAGGCTTGGTTATCGCTGACGATTTCAAATTTGATATAGTAGAAGTTACAAATCCAGATGCAGATGCTGCTATTGTTGCTTGTTCTATTGCTGAAGGTCTTGAAAAGCGTCTTCCATTCCGTCGTGTTATGAAGCAAGCTATCGAAAAGGTAATGTCTGCTCGTGGAGTAAAAGGAGCACGTATATATCTAGGTGGACGTCTAGGTGGAGCTGAGATCGCACGTAGTGAACAGATCAAACGTGGTTCTATTCCTCTTCAGACTTTCCGCGCTGATGTTGATTTTGCTCGCGAGAAAGCACATATGAGTTATGGAGATCTTGGTATCAAGGTTTGGATATACCGTGGAGAAGTTTTTTCAACTCCAGCTGGTGCAAGTGCAACTAAGAAAGATAATTTAAATTAAATAATTTTATGTTAACACCAAAGAAAGTAAAATATAGAAAATGGCAGACAGGACGTACAGATATGAAGAAAGTTACTCCTGATACTCGCGGAACAACAATCTCATTTGGATCATATGGTCTTAAAGCTACTTGTGGTGGACGTATTCGTGCAAATCAGTTAGAATCAGCACGTAAGGTTACTTCTAGAACAATAGGTAAGACTGGCCGTATGTGGATTAGAATATTCCCCGACAGACCTTTTACTGCAAAGCCAGCCGAAGTAGGAATGGGTAAAGGTAAAGGTGATCCACAGGGATACTGTTTAGATATCCGTCCAGGAAGAGTTATATTTGAAGTTGATGGAGTTACAGAAGCAGTGGCAAAAGAAGCATTGCGTAAAGCAGGAACCAAATTGCCAGTTACTACTCGTGTAGTTGCAAGATAATTAAAATATTATGGAAACAAAAAATACAAAACCAAAGAAAGTTTTAAAAGGATTAGTAATCTCTGACAAAATGGATAAAACCATCGTTGTTAAGGTTACTCGTTTTGTACAAGACAAGAAATACGGAAAGAGAGTAAAGATAGCAAAGAAATATAAAGCACATGATGAGAACAATAGTAAAAAAGTCGGCGATACTGTAGAAATTGAAGAAACACGTCCAATTTCTAAGGATAAGAAATTTAAAATAGTAGCATAATTATATGATTCAAGATGGAACAATGGTAAATATTACAGACAACGCCGGTGGTAAGATCGGAAAGGTTTTCAAAGTACTTGGTTCATCACGTCGCCGTTATGCAGGTATTGGAGATCAGGTTGTTATTTCAGTTAAAGTTGCAGAGCCTAGAAAAGGAGTTAAGAAAAAGGATGTTCACCATGCTGTTGTAGTTCGTACAGTGAAGGCATTCCGTCGTAAAGATGGTTCTTATATTCGTTTCGATGACAATGCTGTTGTAATTTTAGAAAAAGATAAACTAGATCCTAAGGGTGGTCGCGTATTTGGTCCTATTCCACGTGAGCTTGCAGAAAGAGGATACCAGAAAATTATTTCATTAGCACAAGAGGTTATTTAAATATATGAAAATAAAAAAAGGAGACAATGTAATAGTTATAGCTGGATCAAACAAAGGTAAGAAAGGGAAAGTTTTAAAAGCTATGCCATCTGAAAATAAAGTTATTGTTGAAGGAGTTAACTTGAGAAAGAAAGCTCATAAGTCAAAAAATGCTGGGGATCCAAGTCAGATTCTAGAAGTATCAATGCCTATACATGTATCA
>JBGSQV010000100.1:0-4196 GCA_041737855.1 Minisyncoccia bacterium
CTATTGCTAAAGAATTAGGGTTAGAGATAAGAGCAGAACAATTGGTTTTGTCTTAAAATTTCTATCTTAAATTAAATAAAAACAGTCAGATCCTTGTGGCTTCTGACTGTTTTTTTATTAATAAAACATCATTTGAAAAATAATAATAAATGTGTATACTAGTATAAGTTAGTTAATGCGTCGGTGGTGGAGTGGTCTATCACAACAGACTGTAAATCTGTCGGCTTCGGCCTTCGTTGGTTCGAATCCAACCCGGCGCACAATGTGTAAAAAATTCAAGCTTTTGCTTGAATTTTTTATTTTATATTTTTCAACAATTAAAAAATATGCTAAAATATCATATATGTCACAACTTTATAGTAATTCAATTTTTTGGGTAGATATAGAAAAAATAAAGCCAAATCCATTTCAGCCTCGTCGCGAGTTCGATGAAGATAGGCTTCGTGATTTAGCAGATTCTATTCGTCAGTATGGAGTACTTCAGCCTCTTGTTGTGTCTCGTGAAGAGATTATAAAAGAAGATGAGGGTATCGCAGTAGAGTACGAACTCATAGCTGGAGAGCGTAGACTTAGAGCTTCCAAGCTTGCAGGATTAGAGCAGATTCCAGTTATTATTCGTGTGGGGGATGATAGTATGGCAAAGCTAGAGCTTGCTATTATTGAGAACCTTCAGCGGGAAGACCTCAATGCTGTAGAGCGTGCTCGTGCATTCTTTAGACTCGCAGAAGAATTCAAATTTACTCATGGTCAGATAGGAGCAAAAGTTGGTAAGAGTCGTGAGTATGTTTCCAATACTCTTCGTCTTCTTGCTTTGCCTCAAGAAATACTAGATGCACTTTCTGCAAAGAAGATAAGTGAAGGCCACACTCGTCCGATACTAATGCTTACAGATAGGCCAGAAGAGCAAATGGTTTTGTTTAAAGAAATAGTTTTCAAAAAAATGACAGTTCGCGACGCAGAGAGAGCTGCACGTAAGATTGCTTTTGATCGTGTTCGTAAAAAGGAGTATCTTATGGATCCAGAAATTGCAGAAATAGAAGAAAGACTTCAAGAGTCACTTGGGACACGTGTCCACATCGAGAAGAAAGAAAATGGTGGGCATATAACTATCGATTTCTTTACTAATGATGATCTTCATACAATTCTTAGCTTGATCAAGCAAAGTGGTGATGGAAATCCAAACGGAATGCTCGATAAGTTCATTGCAAGTCAGGAACAAGAGCAGGAAGTAATATCAGGCCTTGAAGAAATATCTCCTGTTTTAGAAAAGACTGAAGAAGGTATGGCTCCCGAAGAAGATGAATCTCATCTTATTGATGATAGGACAAATCAAGAGATAGAGAAAGCTGAGGAAGATATTGATCTATATAATATTAAAAACTTCTCACTTTAAAATTAAAAAACTCTAGAATATTTATTCTAGAGTTTTTTAATTTTTACCGAATGATAAAAATTTGGATAATAAACTGTTTGATTTTAAGTAAGCATTTATTTGTTTACGAGCAAGAGAAGTTTTTGTATAATCTAGCCATTTAGATGATGGGTTTGCGTTTTTATTTACTTGTATATAAACAATATCATTATTTTTAAGCTTAGTGTGAAGAGAAGAATTCTTTCCATTAATCTTTGAACTTTGAGCATGAGCTCCCACATCTGTGTGTATAGCATAAGCAAAATCAATAACAGAGGAGCCCTCTGGTAAATCTATAATGTCACCTTTTGGTGTGAAGATGAAAACTCTATCATTGAAGAAGTCCATCTTAATTGTTTTAAGAAATTTTTCAGGATTTTCTTTATTTTGGTTTAAATCATGAAGTTGATTAACCCACTCAAATTGCTTAGGAATTTCCTTATCATCTTTTACCCCTCTTTCTTTATAGACAAAGTGAGCAGCGACACCATTCTCAGCTTTCTGGTGCATTTCATGTGTACGAATTTGTATTTCTACTATTCCACCTGTACCTGTGAATATAGTTGTATGTAAACTTTGATATCCATTTATCTTAGGGGAAGCAATATAATCTTTTATACGATTTGGAACTGGGGTCCACTCTCCATGTATTAACCCAAGTATATGATAGCAGTCGACAACAGAGTCAACCATAACACGAAGTGCTATGATGTCGTATATCTTATCGATATCCATATCGTATTTTATAAGTTTTTTCCAAAGAGAATATAAGTGTTTTTGTCTATAGTCTATAATAGAATGTTTTATATGAGATTCTTTTATTAATACTCCAATCTCATCTTTTACTTCTATTAAATATTTTTCTTCAGCATCTTTTTTATCTAAAAGTAATTTTTTAACTTCCTCATATTCTTTTGGATAAGCAAATCGAAAGGCTGCATCTTCAAGACGACCCTTTAATCGCCCCATAGATAATCGGTTTGCAAGGGGAGCATAAATCTCAAGAGTCTCAAGAGCTATACGTTTTTGTTTGTCTGGCCTTACGTGCTCAAGTGTTTCTATATTGTGCAATCTATCTGCTAGCTTAATAACAAGAACACGTAAATCTTTGGCTACTGAAATAAAAAACTTTCTTAAGTTTTCTACATTACGTTCTATTCCTTTGTATTTTACTGTACCAAGTTTTGTCACTCCTTCTACGAGTCCTTCTATGTCATCACCAAATTCTTTTTTTAATTCTTCTGATGTGACACTTGAGTCTTCAACAACATCATGAAGTAATCCAGCTGATATAACTGTCGCATTCATTCCAAGGTCAGCCAAGTTCTTTGCTGTACTTGCAACGTGAAGGAAGTATGGTTCACCACTTTTTCTTAGTTGGTCAGCATGAGCTTTTTCCGCGAAATTATAAGCTTTTTCTATAAGAGCTTTATCTTTGTCTTTCATTCCTGGAGTTAAGGATGTGATTTCTTCTAAGGTAGGAGTCATAGACTATATTATAACAACAAACGAGAAGCTGGACAAACGAGTACCAACTAGTTCTGTCATTGTTCGAGTGCCGTTGTTATATGGTAATCCATATAGCGCATAAATCTTTTTTTAAAAATACGAAATAATTTTTTTAAGCGTATATTTGAATAGTCTCATAAAAGGGGCTTCGCAAGGGCGACGGCCCGAGACTGAGCAAAATTTCAGCAGAAATTTATGCGTGCCCTTTTAGGAGAGCTATTCAAATAGGAGCGAGATCAAAAAGTCTATTTATTATTCTTTATATCAAGACCCAATTTGTGCGGGTTATGATTTTTACACATTTTATTTGAACAACGTTCTGGAATAGTTTTTGTGCCTTCCATCATTAGAGACTTACAGAATGGGCAAATGTTTCCTGTTGGTTTTGCTTTGATTGCATTTTTACAATCAGGGTAGTCAGAACATGAATAGAAAATTCCAAATCTTCCTTTTCGTTCCATCATCTTACCTTTATTACACATTGGGCAAGTAATGTCTGTCATTTTTCTTTTTATTTCTTCTTCGTCTTGTTTTATAAATTTACATTTAGGGTAGCGAGAACAAGAAATGAAAGTACCTGTACCATCACGTCTTACGCGTATGACGAGTTTACCTCCACCTGATTTACCTTTTTTCTCACCACAAGTTGGACACATTTCGCCAGTTTCTTTTGGACCTTCTAGTTCATTACCTTCCATTGTACGAGCTCCATCACAATCTGGGTAATTACCACAAGAGTAAAATTTACCCCCACGAGCAAGCTTTACGATCATTTTACCTTTACATTTAGGGCAAAGCATATCATCTGGGGCTTCTCCCATATTTGTAGCTTTTGCAAGTTTATCTTTTTCTTTAACTTCTTTTTGGAATGGTGTATAAAAATCTTTCAATGTTTTTACGTACTCTCTTTTTCCATTTGAAATATCATCGAGTTGATCCTCCATCTCAGCTGTGAAAGTATCACTTATATAATTTGCAAAATTATCTTCAAGGAAACTGGAAACTACATCTCCAGTATCAGTAGGGAAAAGAGTTTTACCTTCCTTTGTTACATAACCTCTGTCTTCGATAGTTTTCATTATTGAAGCGTAAGTAGAAGGACGGCCAATATCACGAGCTTCAAGTTCTTTCACTAAACCTGCTTCAGTATAACGATTAGGTGGTTCTGTAGCTTTTTCTGTACTATTTAATTCAACTAGATCAAGGTCTTCATCTATTTTTACTTCTGGTAATTCTACATCTTCACCACGAGCCCCTGTATCACAAGAGAGCCATC
>JBGSQV010000106.1:0-6465 GCA_041737855.1 Minisyncoccia bacterium
GGACTGAAGGATGTTATTGATGGTGAAAAATGGAAATTTGATATATGGTTTATATCAAGAGATGAATTTAATAAAAGAAGTAATTTATTATCAATTGATAAGGTTCAATTAACAGAAGATCAAAAAGAATTAATCTTACTTTTTAAAAAATACAGAAAAGATAATATGTTAGATATAACTGGACAGAGTATTTATAAAGCTGTACTTGAAGGTAATTGTAAGACCACAGAAGATTTAAAAAATTATTTAAATTTATAATGAATATCATTCAAAAAATCAAAGAATTAAATTTACCCAATGATCAATATGTAGTTATTGGTAGTGGTACTATGGATGTGCTTGGTATAAGAGAAGCACAAGATATTGATATTTCTGTCACAGAAGAATTATTTGATAAATTGAAACAGTCAGGTAAATGGGAAGAATTTGAAAAATACGGAAGACCCTTTCTTAAGAAGGATGTTTTTGATATAAACAAACATTTAGGTTGGGAAAAATATTCTATTACAATAGAAGAAGCAAATAAATCAGCCCTATTTATAGAAGATATTCCATTTATGAATTTAGATGAGCTTATTAAATTTAAAGATGCAATGGGAAGAGAAAAAGATTTTAAAGATATTGGATTAATTAAAGAATATTTAAATAAAACAAAAAATGAGTTATACTGTATTAATTAATAAGGTTTTACGTAATATAATTATAAAAAAATGAATGAAAAATTTACACCTCAGGATCCACCCCTTAATATAAATATTTTTAGGCATGGGGAGTCAAAATATAAACAAAAAGATGTTTCTATTGAAGAATCTGGTGATTTAACCCCTAAGGGGATTGAAGATGTTGAGAAAAGTGTTGAAAAATTAATTAGTTTTATTAACCCTGGAGAAGAAGTTGAAATTTGGTCATCTCCAACAGGTAGAACGTTACAAACTTCAAAAATTATATCTCAAATTTTAGAAAAAAATAGTATACCTCTTAGAAAAAATGGAATAAAAATTTTTGAACAACTTTCTGAAGTTAAGAATTTTTCATGGAATTTATTTTATCCACTTGTTGTTGGTGGAGAAGTTAAATTCGCTGGTAAAAATTTTTTTATTAATAAAGATTTAACTAATCCAAATAATTTAAGTCCATCAAGATATTTTTTAGAAAGTGGAATTAAAAATATTGATTTAAATTATAAACAAACACTACCCGAAGAATATATAGATGAAATTGATGGCATTGAAGGTTTTGTTGATGTAACAAAAAGATTAATGCGACCATTATCACTTTTAAAAAATATTAAAGATAAGCCTTATCGTATTGTAATTGTGACACATGACGCATTGTCTGGTTTTATCGCAAATATTTTTTCTAGTGGAGAAATGCATGGTATTGATCCAGGAGAATTTATTAATCTAGAAAGAAAAGAGGGGAAATTAGTAATTACTAAGGTAGGTAATTTAAATATTGGTAATAGTGATTTAGATGTAATTGATGAATTTAATAAAAAGTTAATGTAAGTCTTGAGTTGACTAAAATCTTTAAATGTATTAATATAAAAAGTACATTAATTATTAAAAGAAATGACCGATAAACAATCAGAAAATAAGAATAGTAACTTATTTTTATACATCGCAATTTGCTTTGTAGTAATTCTTTTGATCTCTAACACAGTAGCAGTAAAAATAATACAAGTTGGACCATTTTCTTTAACTGGAGCAACTTTTATTTTCCCTATAAGTTATATTTTTGGTGATATTTTAACAGAAGTATATGGATATAAGGCCTCCAGAAAGATAATCTGGGCAGGTTTTTTAGCATTAATTATTATGTCATTTTTTTATTGGCTTGTACAAATATTACCGTCAGCTCCATTTTGGAATAATCAAAAAGCCTATGAAATAATATTAGGAGCTGTTCCTAGGATTGTACTGGGATCTGTTATCGGATATTTTGTTGGTGAATTTAGTAATTCTTATGTAATGTCTAAAATGAAGATTTTGACTAATGGTAAATATCTTTGGACTAGAACAGTTGGTTCTACTGTTATTGGGGAAGCTATTGATAGCATCTTGTTTGTGCTCATTTCATTTTTAGGGATTATTCCATTAAGTGGACTTATTTCTATGATATTATCAATTTACATAATAAAAGTTGTTTATGAAATATTAATAACTCCAGTTACGTATATTGTTGTTAGAAAACTTAAATACATAGAAGGAATAGATGTTTACGATAAAGGTATAAATTATAACCCGTTTACTTTTAAATAAATATTAAATGAATAAAACAGATATCAATGTTATTCAAAATAAGGAGGATATCATAATACTGGGAATTAATGGTTATCATAATAGAAGCCACGATTCTTCTGCTTGTATAATAAGAAATGGTAAAATTCTTGCAATGGTTGAAGAAGAAAGGTTAATTAGACAAAAACGAGCTTTCGATAGAAAACCTATAAATTCTATTAAGCTTTGTTTAGAAATTGCAAAACTTAATATAAACGATATTGATGCTATTGCTATTGGTTTTAATTCAGAGAATATTTTTAATCCTATTTATGATAGACATATAATTGAAAAAATTCTTCCAAAAAGTTTTTTTAATATAAAAGAAAATATTCCAATTTATTTTATAAATCATCATGTTGCACATGCTGCTAGTGTTTTTTATGTATCTCAAATGAAAGAATCCGCAATTCTAGTAATAGATGGACAAGGAGAAAATAAGGCAACATCTTTATATTCTGGACATGGTAATATAATAGAACTTAAAAAAGATTATCCAGTAAGTCAATCATTAGGATTCCTTTACTCAGCTTTTTCCGTTTTTTGCGGATTAGGAACATTTGGTGCTGGTAAATTAATGGGATTATCTGCTTATGGTAAACCAAAATATATAAAAGAAGTAAGGGAAATATTTAATAGCATTAAAATTGATGATAAAGATCATGATGTACAAGATGAGTTTATTTTAAATGTGATTACTTCATTAGAAAAAAGGGGATATAAAAGAGCTAAACAAAAAGTTTATTTTGATTATAGGTTAAGTACTCTTTCAAAAAAACCTGATATTACAAATACCCATAATGATTTAGCGGCATCTGTTCAAAAATTCTTAGAAGAAAAGATTTTTGAATATGTTAAAGAAATAAAAAAAATAACAAAATCTGATAATTTGTGTTTAGTTGGTGGTGTTGCTTTAAATTGTCTTTCAAATAGTAACATTGAATTAAAGAAAGTTTTTAAAAATATATTTGTTCAACCAGTCTGTGAAGATTCAGGTTCTTCCTTGGGAGCTGCTTTGTATGTAGGAAACAAAAAATCAATCGATTCATTTTCTCCTTACTTAGGGCCAGATTATTCTTCTAGTGAAATATTAAAAATAGTTAAATCTTTTAAAATACCATATTCTCAAGTAAATGAAGTAGAGTCATTGGTAGCAAAAAAAATATCCCAAGGTAAAGTCGTTGGTTGGTTTCAAGGAAGAATGGAATGTGGACCAAGAGCCCTTGGCAATAGAAGTATTCTTGCTGATCCTAGAAACATAGAAATGAAAGATAAATTAAATATAATCAAAGGAAGGGAACTATGGCGTCCTTTTGGTTTGAATATTTTAAAAGAAGAAGCATCTGACTTGTTAGAAAAGTTTTCACCATCTCCCTTTATGTTAAAAAGTTTTATTGTTAAAAAGAAATGGCGAAAAAAATTACAAGCAGCAATTCATGTAGATTTTTCTACACGACCACAAATTGTTTCAAATACACAAAATCCTAAATTTTATAAATTATTAAAGGAATATTATAAATTAACAGGTGTACCTGCTTTAATTAATACATCATTTAATTACAATAAAGAGCCTGTTGTTTGTAGTCCAGTTGATGCGATTAGAACATTTTACTCATCTGGTATAGATGTTTTAGTGATGGGAGATATAATTATTGAAAAATAACATTATGAATATTGGTAAAATTTCAACAAAATATTCACAAACAATAATAACAGAGGATTTTAGTATTAAGCCAATTGACATTGTTGATAATTATACTAAATTATCTATTCTTGTTGCTCTCGCTGCTTATAATAAAACTAATTATATATTTTTAGATGATAAATTTAATAAGATAAATTTACAATTTCTTAGTAAGTTTATGTCTTATGTTGTTAATCACCCAAATTCTCCTAAAAAATTTAAATTTAAGATAGAACAAAATATTAATACAGAATTGAGTAATAATAAAAAAAATGATATCCCTTACGATGTTATTTTAAGTTTTAGTGGTGGTATAGACTCGACAGCTGGGCTCCTTTATTGTCTGGATAATAAATTAAAAGTTTTACCTTTGTGGGTAAATTTTGGACAAAAAAATAAAGAAGCAGAAAAAAAATCTATAAATTATATTTTAGGAAAATTGAATATAAAAAATTTATTAAAATCTGAAATTGATATAGAAAAACAAATATTAAAAGGATGGAAGGATTGGGATTTTATTGTACCTGCTCGAAATTTTATTTTTGCTTCTATAGCTAACTCAATTTTTAAGTCTTCCAATAATTCAAAAGGAATGATTTTTATTTGCGCCGTAAAAGAAGAAATGAGAAAATGGAAACATAGAGATAAAAGTAAATATTTTTTTAAGACATCTTCCAGTCTATTTTCAAAAGATTCAGAAAAGAATATTTATCTTTGTTCTCCGTTTGAAAAATATTCAAAAACAGAAGTTTTGTATTGGTGGAAAAATAATTGGGAGAAAAAATATGGTATATCTCCTCATGATACATCGACTTGTTACTACAATTTTAAAAATCCATGTGGTAGATGTAGGGCTTGTTTTAGAAGAACAGTTTCTTTATTAGCAGCTGGTTATGAAATTGATAATAATTTACAAGTTAATCCATTAACAGATCCTGATAATTTTATTAAAAATATTTGGATTCCAGAAATTAATGCTGGTAAAATTTCTAGAACAGGTAAACTTGATTTTTATATTGCAATGGAAAAATCTAGGCATGCTCTGCCGTCTTATTTGTTGGAATATTATAATAAATTACCTTGGCAAACAATGAAAGCTATATCTAGGAGAAAAAAGGAAATACTAAGTGTTAAATTAAAGTAGTAAAAATATGAATATACTTCCTATATCTATTATTATACCAGTATCAAAAGATATAAAAATTAAAAAATGTCTAGAAAGTATTAAAGATAATGCTGAAATTTTGGTGGTGTTAAATAATAACCCGTCAGAAGAAGTTCTGGAAATAGTAGAAAATGATAAAAGGTGCGTTTCTATGTTTTTAAATACGACTGGTTGTAATCTTGCGCAAGTCATCAACTTAGGTGTTGAAAAGGCTAAAAATGAAAGAATATTTATAATGAATTCTGACTGTATTTTTTCTGAAGAAATTTTAAGAAAAGCTAACGCCTCCCTAGTTAATTTTGATGTTGTAAAGGCTCACATTATTTTTTTACATTCAACCTATTTAGAACTACTAGTTGCCAGAGTAAGACATCTACATAATCATATTTTTAACAACAATAAGAGCATCTTTTGTCCTGGAATGGCTTTTAATAAAAAAATTATTGGAGAATTAGATGGTTATTTGTTTGATGAAAACATGGGTTGGGGAGAAGATGGTGATTTATCTAGACGCATACATAAAGCTAACTTACCTTATATTTTTTTAAAAGAAGAAATTATGCATGCGCCCGAATCACTTTTTCGTGATTTAAAAGCTGCATTTAGGATCGGTAGAGGAAAGAGGGTAAGGGATTATAAAGATAATATTTCTTTACTAAAAGGTGTAAAAAATATGTTCTTGGAAATCGTTTTAGATAAAAAACAACATATTAGAATTTCTCTAAAGAATGAAAGATTTATGGTAACAATATATTTATTATTTTGGAAAGTATCTTATTTTTTGGGGTATTTTTATTTAATTAATTCAAAAAATATATCAAGTCTATGGATAAAAAAATAATAAATTTTGATGAAATTATTACAGAATTTGTATCTAGGGCAGTTAACATAAATTGTCCGCATGATACAGTAGGAGAGGATTTTAGTGAATTTATTGAATTAGTTTCAGATTTTTTTTCTAAATATTCTAATAGTCAACTAGAAAAAATTGATAAAAAAGTATGTTGTCTTGAGATAACTCCAAAAGTTTTTTCATTTGGTTTAGCTATTAAAATCATTCTCTCAAGAAGATATATTAAAAATAATTTACCCAATAAATCTATTTGTATTAATGTTATAAATCCTGTTTATAAAGAAAGAAATAGGATGAGCTTACCCAATAAGAAAAATCCTTTTGGTGAAAATACGATAATAGAAAAAATAAATATTTATAGAAAAATTGAAATTCTTTCTAAAAATAAAATCACTATAAAATTTTGGGTTGTAGATGATGTCTGTCCAGAAAAATCAGGTAAACTTGCAGAATAGATAAAGGAAAAACTGCATTTTAATGAATT
>JBGSQV010000109.1:0-5452 GCA_041737855.1 Minisyncoccia bacterium
AGTAATGTTTTTGATGATATCATATCGGTAGAGAATTTACTAAAAGCGTGGCATGAATTTAAAAAAGGAAAAACAAAGAAGAAAGATATTTTAGAATTTGATTTCTATTTAGAAAAAAATATATTTTTATTATACGAAGAATTAAAAAATAAGACTTATGAAAATGAGCCGTATGTTCCATTCTATGTTTATGATCCAAAAAGAAGACATATTCATAAGGCAGAAGTGAGAGATAGGGTAGTGCATCAAGCAATATATAGAATATTGTATTATGTTTATGATAAACATTTTATTCATGATTCATATTCTTGCCGAAATAAAAAAGGAACACATAGAGGTGTAAAAAGACTTGAAGAATTTACTAGAAAAGAAAGCCAGAATTATTCAAGAAATATTTGGGTTCTCAAATGTGATATATCTAAATTTTTTGATTCGATTGATCATAATATTCTAAAAAATATTCTTTTTAAGAAAAAATTAGATGATAATACAATATGGCTTTTGGAAAAAATAATAAAAAGTTTTGAAAAATTACCCAATAAGGGGTTGCCGTTAGGAAATGTAACTAGTCAATTATTTTCAAATATTTACTTAAATGAATTTGACCAATTTATTAAACATAAATTAAAAATAAAATATTATGTTAGATATTGTGATGATTTTGTAATTGTTTCAAAAGATAAGAAATATTTAGAATCACTTATTCCTCAAATAGCTCTATTTTTAAAAAACAAATTAAGTTTGTCTCTTCATCCGAGAAAAGTTGAAATAAGGAAATTATCACAAGGTATTGATTTTCTTGGATATGTTGTATTGCCACATTATATGGTTCTAAGAACTAATACAAAGAAAAGAATATTTAGGCGAATACAGGGCGATTTATCAAAAGAAACAATACAATCTTATTTAGGTGTACTTTCACACTGTAAGGGGTATAAAATATCAAGATTATTAGGGCAAATATTAGCTAAATACAAAAATTGGAAATAAGTTTGACTCTTGTGCTACAATATAATTATGGATGTTCAAGAATTAGATAAAAAACAACTTATTTTGTTAACCCTACTTATTACTTTTGTAGTCTCCATTGCTACGGGTATTATTACTGTTTCTCTTATGAATCAGATGCCTAAAAGTGTGCCACAAACTATAAATAATGTTATTCAAAGGACAATAGAGAAAGTTACAACCGTACAAGTTCCAACTCCTGTTACAAATGATAAAGTTGTGAATAAGGTTGCGGATTCATCTAAAGAAGGTGCATTATCATTATTTAGTAATAGTGATGCAATAATAAATATTTATTTGGATAATACAGATATATCTACTTTACTAAAAACTAGTACAACTACAGATAAAACTAACACAACAACTCCAGATCAAGCTTCAACTGTAAATGATTCTACTCCAGCTGAAGTACCATCACTTGGGCAAGGTGTAATAATTTCGGATATTGGGTTAGTTCTTGTTGATTCTAGTATTTTAACTACAGATACTGTTTATAAAGTTATTTTAAATAAAATAGACTTTAATGCTTCTATTTTGAAAAAGTTCGGTAATGGATTTACTATTTTAAAGATTTCAGCTATAACAGATAAACCAGCAGAAAGTACTGACGCTACAAATAAAACACAATAAAAATAAATCAGATAACGTTTTTTCTTAAATTAGTAATCATTAATTAGTAATTATTATATATATGCCACCATTCAACAATTTTACAACTAAAGCAAAAGAAGCAATCAGAAAGGCTCATGAGCTAGCTATTGAGCGTGGCCAGAATCATGTAAATTCTCTACACCTACTTACAGCCTTGATGGTGCAAGAAGATTCTTTGATTATTTCTATCTTGGATAAGATGGAAGTTGATACAATGCTTCTCACAGATAATCTTATAGAGATGACAGAATCTCCTGAATCTCGCAATACTCTTTCTCCTTCATATCAGATTTATCTTACTCCTGATCTTGCTCAGATTATAGAAAATTCTTCAAAGGTTGCTGTATCCCTTAAGGATGAGTTTGTTTCCACAGAGCATTTATTTGTTTCTTTACTTGAAGTTGCCGGTGAAGCTCGAGAACTACTCGGACGTTTTAAAATATCAAAAGAAAAAGTTATAAGTGTTCTCACTTTACTTCGTAGTGAAAATATAACTGAATTAACTTCAACAAAGAAGCCAAAATTACTTACAAAGTTTACAAGGAACCTAACTGCACTTGCTCGCGAAGACAAGCTTGATCCTGTCATTGGTAGAGATTCCGAGATAATGAGAATGATGCAAATTCTTTCTCGTCGAACCAAGAATAATCCTATTTTGATAGGTGAAGCAGGTACTGGTAAAACAGCAGTAGCGGAAGCTCTTGCTATTCGTATTTCTAAAAATGATGTTCCTGAGAGTTTAAAAGACAAAGAAGTTGTTTCTCTTGATCTTGGATTATTATTATCTGGTACAAAATATCGTGGAGAATTTGAAGAAAGGTTGAGGGGTATTATGAAAGAGATAGAAAGATCTGATGGTAAGATAATCCTTTTCATAGATGAAATACATACTATAGTAGGAGCAGGGCAGTCTGAAGGTTCTCTTGATGCTTCCAATATGCTAAAGCCAGCACTTGCTCGAGGTGAACTTCGTGCAATAGGAGCCACAACTTTAAAAGAATACCAGAAACACATAGAGAAAGATCCAGCATTAGCAAGAAGGTTCCAACCTGTTTATATAGATGAACCAAGTATAGATGATGCTGTTGCAATACTTCGTGGACTTAAAGAGAAGTATGAGCTTTTCCATGGAGTGCAGATTACAGACGATGCAATTATTTCAGCTGTAAAATTAAGTTCAAGATATATTACGAATAGATACCTACCCGACAAAGCAGTAGATCTAATAGATGAAGCCTCTTCTTCTCTGAGGCTTGCTTTAGAGAATAAGCCACAAATTCTAGAAGAGGCAGATCGAAAGATAATGCGTTTTGAAGTTGAGAAAGAAGCTTTAATGACAGAGATAGAAAGAGATAAAAAGTCACAAAATAAAGTTGCTCGATCTAGGATGAAGGATATAGAAAAAGATATTGCAAATCTTAAGGAAGAGACCCATGAGTTGGAGCTTAAGTGGAAAAATGAGAAAGAAACAGTTCTTGAAATTCGTGCTATTAAAAAAGAATTAGATTCACTTAGGGTTGAGGCAGAAAATGCTGAAATGCATGCAGATTTAGGTAAAGCAGCTGAAATACGTTATGGTAAAATTCCTGATTTACAAAGTAAACTTGAAACAAAAATGTCACGTTTGAAGAAACTTCAAAAATCACGCCGTATCTTAAAGGAAGAAATAACTGCTGAAGATATAGCTTCTGTTGTTTCTCGCTGGACTGGAGTGCCTCTTGAGAAAATGTTAGAAGGTGAGTTGAAAAAAATAGCTCATATTGAAGATGAGTTAAGGCAGAGAGTAGTTGGGCAAGATGTAGCTATTAAAAAAATAGCAGATGTTGTTCGTCGTAGTCGTGCGGGAATCTCTGACCCCAATAAACCCATAGGTTCATTTATCTTTCTTGGTCCTACAGGGGTAGGAAAGACAGAACTTACAAAAGCACTTGCTCAATTTATCTTCAGTGATGATAAAGCTCTTGTTCGAGTAGATATGAGTGAATACACAGAGCGTCATAGTGTCTCGAAGCTTATTGGTTCTCCTCCTGGATACGTTGGTTACGATGAGTCTGGTAGTCTTACTGAGTCTATACGTCATAGACCTTACTCTGTAATATTGTTTGATGAAATAGAGAAAGCCCACCCAGAGGTCTTTAATATTTTACTTCAAGTACTCGACGAGGGTCGTCTTACTGACGGGAAAGGAAGAGTTGTAAATTTTAAAAATACAATTATTATCCTTACTTCAAATCTAGGTTCTAATTTCATAGAAAAAATGGAATCACTTGGTTTTACAAATAACTCAAAGAAAGATGAATATGCAAATACGAAAGAGAAAGTTTTGGATTCATTAAAAGATAATTTCAGACCAGAATTTTTGAATAGACTAGATGATATTATTGTTTTTGATATTTTGTCTCCAGAAGTAATTCGTTCTATTGTTGATATCAAGATTAAAGTTGTTCGCGAGAGACTGATAGGTAAAGGCATAACTCTCGATATATCACCAGAGGCTTTGGTTTATCTAGCAAAAGAAGGTTACAATCCTCATTATGGAGCAAGACCACTTGGGAGATTGATACAAGATAAAATTCTTAACCCTGTGGCTATGTTTATCATTTCAAATGGAGTTAAAAAGAGTGATATTGTCTATGTAAGAATGGAAAATGGAGAAGTAGTGGTAGAAATGAAAAAGAATGTATCAAATTCAAAGAAGAAAATAGTTTCAAATGTAAGAATAAATAAAGTTCACGCTAAATAAAAAAACCCTCAAGATTACGCATATCTTGAGGGTTTTTTTTATTCCTTGCATTTTTGGGTACTACATGTAAACTAATTATAAATACTTATAATCTTATTATATGGAAAAAGAAGAAAAAACATTAGTTAAAGCCACTGTATGTATCCCGATTAAAAACAACAAGGTCCTTCTTGCTATGAAAACCAGAAAGATCGGAGTTGGGTGCTGGAATGGTTTTGGAGGTGGCGTTGAAGAAAGGGAAACTATTGCAGAATGCGCTATCCGAGAATTGGAAGAAGAATCTGGGTTAAGAGCTAAGATATCAGATTTAGAAAAAGTTGCTATAGTTGATTTCCATAATGAAAAAAGTGATGGCAGTATCTTTATCTCACAGGTTCATTTCTTCTTGGTTAAAGATTGGGATGGCGAACCAGTTGCAACTAAAGATGGTGCAATGATTAACCCTACATTTTTTGATATAGATAATTTACCTTATGATAAGATGATGCCAGCAGATAAAGCTTTTTTCCCTCTAATATTAAAAGGCAAGAAAGTTATGGTTGAGTCTCATTACACCCCCTTTCAGAAAGAATTGAAAAGGGAAGTAATAATAAAAGAGGTAAATGAATTCTCTGAAGAATAAAATCCACCATTACTAATGGTGGATTTTTACTTGACAAATTTGATAATTATAGTAGTATGAAAGAAAAATTTAAAATAATTTAAATCATAAGATCATGGTAGACAAAAATGGAAGAAGTGAGATAACAATAGGAGATATTGTTCTTCATGCGGGTTATTATCTAAATGAACAGCCTATGACGCCTAAAAAATTAAATTATATCGCATCCAATTTCTGTTCCTTATTAAATGTTTGTAAAAATAAATCATTAACAAATTCTTATAATAATTGTGATGATGCCGAAAAAGATGGTGTTGGAAAAATTATTGAAAAAATTATTGAAAAAAATGATTTTTTGTTAGAACAATTAGATAAAGGGAAAATAAAAGCATCTCCTTATTTAATGCCTTTGGAAAAGAATCACAAGTGGGGCGAAAGTTTAATCGCTA